>JAKSQH010000048.1 GCA_024404245.1 Clostridia bacterium | reverse complement strand
TCTTCGGCGGCTTTGAGCAGGGCAAGCTCTTCATTCGCCTGCTTAGCCGCTTCCTCGGCCTTGACGCGTGCTTCGTGCTCGGCCGCGAACTTCGCGTCTTCCTCAGCTTTGGCGGCGGCGTCCGCTTCGGCTTTCAGCGCGGCTTCCTCCGCCGCTTCGGCACGGGCGTCCGCTTCGGCACGCTGATGTTCCTCTTCCACGGCCCGGGCGCGGCTGTCCGCCTCAGCCCACAGCTTTTCCGCCTCTTCGGATCTGATTCCGGCTTCATACTCAGCTGTGACCGCGGTCAGCAATTCCCGGACGCGGGCGTCCTGATCCGCCCCGGTCAGCATATCGGCGGCTGTTTTCAGATCACCGGCCTTCCAGGCACTGACCGCGCTGTTGTATCTCCGATCCGCGGAAAGATGGCTCCACACACAAAAAGCCAGTGACGCCACTGTGATCAGAATCAGGGGCAGAATCCACAGGACGGGGTGTTTCTTTGCTTTTTTTATTTCTTTGAGCCTATGCTCAGGCATTGGTATCATCCTTTCGGTAACTTATGCTGTGATTTCCGGATACCGCATTATTCTATCATAAAAGCGCGAGAAAGCAAAAAATCAAAAATGTTTCAAAATCTTTAAATTTTGTGTTGACATTTGAAACAATTAGTGTTAGTATATGCAACGTAAGGGGGCGACGGAGTTGGAGAAAGGCAGAAACGGAAAGCCGATCGCGGTGATGACAACGGAAACGGGCAGGTCATACGCCGATATTATCCGTTCAGCCAGACAGGCCAGAAAGATGAGCCAGGATGAACTGGCTGCCGCGGCAGGGGTCAGCAGGAACGCTGTTGCCGGGTGGGAAACGGGGCACTCCAGGCCGGACCTGAACTCCGTACGTCCGCTGTGCCGGGCGCTGAATATTTCACTCGATAAGTTTTTCGGCGGCACGGAAGGAAAGGCATCCGGCGCGCGGCGCGTGCTGGACAAGTATCTCCGGCTGGATGAGGATGACCGCGAAACGGTTGAGTGCCTGATGGACGCGCTGATTGAGAAACGGCAGCGGAGACGCGGCACGGTACTGCGTTCCATCGTAACCCTGTACGAAAGCGACCTTGGTGCCGCGGCAGGTTTCGGCGGATCGCTGTCAGAGGCGCAGGGCGAGAAAGTGCATCTTCTGCGTGACAGCATCACGGAACAGGCTGATCTGATCATTACGGTCAGCGGACACAGCATGGAGCCGACATTCCATGACGGAGACCGGGTACTTGTAAAGCGCACGGAAGAGATCCGGCCGGGTGAGATCGGTATCTTCCTGGTGAATGATGAAGGATATATCAAGGAATATACAACGGAAGGTCTGAAATCACACAATCCCGCCTACCCGATGATGCGGTTCGGGGATGACACGCAGGTGCAGTGTTACGGCCGCGTGGTCGGCACCCTGAATGATGAACAGATACCCACGGGCGAACAGGTGAGACAATACGAAGAAGCACGGAAAGACGGAAGGAGCGAATGACAATGATGTTTATGAAAAATCGCAGGAACAACCGTGAAGTGAACACTGTAAGCGATAACTGCGCCGCGCCGCGCGGGCTGGTCATTGATTTCGTTCCCGAACAGCGGGAAAGTGACAGGCCGGAGCTGTGCCCCTGGCAGTATGTGCAGATGGAGTATGACCGCGTGGGTTTGCCTGCGCCGCTGGACATTCCGGATTTTGAGACCAAAGAGGACGCGGAGATCTGGCTGTGCCTGGATATGCGGTATAACCGCAGACTCCGTGAGATGAACTGCGGATGGTGCGCGGTTGTGTAAATCGGCCTGCTCCGGATTCGGACGGAGCACATTCCGGAACGGTATCATAACAGAAAATACTAAGCGGCAGGGGCGGATTCCTTTACGGGAAACGCCTCTGCCGCTTTATCCGCTATGACACCTGTATTCACTGATCAGGCTGTATGCTATTGTTTATTATGCTTTATGAATGCTGTTCAGATATTTTTCCATAACCGGCCGGATCGGCGGGGAAATCATTTCCATTGAGATTTCGGAAGGATCGAAGAATGACAGCGCTTCGATTTCTTCCGGCTGCGCGACCGGTTCACCATGATATTTCGTACACAGATAAATGATTTCAAAATTTGAAACTTCATCTCCGTTAGGATAGACATAGTGGGTCTCCGGACCGGAGTTCACCATGAAGAATGTCAGCTCATCCGCTATAATGCCCATTTCCTCGAAAAGTTCTCTTCCGGCGCAATCCTCGGCTTTTTCATCTATCTCACATGATCCGCCTGAATAACCCCAGAGATGGTTATCCGTACGCCGGCCGAGCAATAAACGTCCTTTTTCGTCAATCACTATCGCACTGGCGGCGCATTGAATCAATGTTCTGTGTCCGACGATTTTCCGAAGATCCATGATATATCCGCTCATTTTCAAAACCGGCCTTTCTGTTCACGCGGACCGGATGAAACTTTCCGGCCGTTTTATTTATCGGTTGCTTATTTCCAGGTATCCCGGAACACGCGGAGCGCGTTCCCGCTGAATATCTTTTCCGTTTCATCCTCGCTCAGACCGGCTGCGGAAAGCGCGTCTGCCAGCAGCTGCATGCCCTCGCACCCGCCGATCTCAAGAACGGAGGAGATCCCGTCCAGATCGGTGCCCAGCGCGATATGATCCGAACCGATCAGGTTACGGATATACATGATATGGGCGGTCATGTCCTCCAGCGCTGAAAGACGGGAAACCTGACGCGCGTCAGACAGAAACGCGTGAAAAAAGTTAATGCCGGCAACACCGCCGTGATCGGCGAGCTGCCTCAGATGCCTGTCTGACAGGTTTCTCGGATGACCGGCAACGGAACGCGCGTTCGAATGGGATGCAATGACCGGGGTCGAGGATCTGACCGTACGGAAAACATCGTCAATGCCCGCGTCCGAGAGATGGCTGATATCGATCAGCATTCCCATATCTTCCATCGCGCGGACAAATTCAACGCCGCGGGATTTGAGACCGTGTTCCGTTTCGGGTACCGTTCCGGTAACTTCACCTGTTTCAGGATCGTAAAGCGGACGGTTCGGAAATGCCAGACCGTTTTCATAGTTCCATGTCAGTGTCGCGATCCTGACGCCGCGGTCATACAGCGCGCGCAGCCGCGTCAGATCATCCATATATACGGCACCTTCCTCTGTGGAACGGATCGCGGAAAGATAGCCGTTTTTGAAGTTTTCCTCAATGTCACGGCCGGTCAGCGCGGGGCGGATCAGGTCGGCGTTCCGCTCCAGCTCGGAATCCAGCAGATTCAGCAGACGGATAACGCAGTCCCACGGTGTTTCGCCACGCTGTTCGGTTTCCTTCAGCTCGACAAATGAAGCGAAAGTCTGTGCCATGGCGCCGCCCAGACGGAGCCTTTGCAGATCCACATGCAGGCTGTTGCTCCGCAGGGAGGAGGCTTTGCCCGTGTCTATGACGGAGATTGTATCACAATGCAGGTCAATATACGGAATCATGGACGGCCTTCCTTTCACCGGCCTGCCGGACAGCGCGCGTCCGGCGGCGAAAACACGCTTTGCGGTATTATACGATGAAAAGCACCTTTCTGTCATCCTTTTTTCGGAAAGATCGGGCGAAAACCGTCATCCTCCGCCTGAAGGACGCGCATTATCCCGGATGCCGTGCGGTTTCCCTTACGGAGGAAAACACCGGCACAATGCTTTTTCTACGGCCGTTCAGATCCTAAAACGCTTGTCACGGTATGGAAAACTGACTATAATAGACAGGAGCCGAATAAACGGGAGGGAACTCTGTGAAGATAGATCCGACGGTGTATCACAGCCGGCCGGCTGAAAGACGGTCAGATCAGGAAGAAGCGATATA
This sequence comes from Clostridia bacterium, assembly GCA_024404245.1. GTDB lineage: Bacteria > Bacillota > Clostridia > Christensenellales > Aristaeellaceae > Aristaeella. Next base: position 12,247 of record JAKSQH010000048.1, on the reverse strand, counting down.
TGACCGGCTGGAAACGCTGGGTATCCCGTTTGACCGTGTTGATCATGAACACGCGGACACGATGGAAGATTGCATGCTGATTGAAGGAACGCTGGGCGCGCCCGTTTGCAAAAACCTGTTTCTGTGCAACCGTCAGCAGACGGATTTTTATTTGCTGATGCTGCCCGGCGGCAAGGTGTTCAAAACAAAGTATCTTTCAAGTCAGCTGGGATGCGCCAGACTGTCCTTTGCCGGAGCGGACCGGATGGACCGCCTGCTGCGCACCGTGCCCGGATCGGTTTCCGCGCTTGAACTGCTGTTCGATACGGATAAGCAGGTGCGGCTGCTTGTGGACGCGGACCTGATGAACGATGAATTCATCGGCGGGCATCCGGGCTTCTCCACTTCCACGCTGAAACTGCGGCGTGAAGATCTGCTCCGCTATATAAGGAGCACCGGGCATGAACCGACTGTGATCACGCTGCGCGCGGATGACGGAGAATGATAAACGGGAGTGAATGGCATGGCTTATCTGTATGAGACACATATGCACACCTGCACGGGAAGCGCCTGCGGCGTAAGCACGGGCAGTGAGCATGTCCGCTATTATAAGGACATCGGGTATACGGGCATCATTATCACGGATCATTTTTTCCACGGGAATACGGCTGTTGACCGTACACTGCCCTGGGAAAAACGGATTGATCTTTTCTGCTCGGGATATGAGGAAGCGCTTGAGGAAGGGCAGAAAGTCGGTCTGGACGTATTCTTCGGGTGGGAACAGCATTTCAACGGAGATGAGTATCTTGTATACGGGCTGGACAAGGCCTATATGAAAGCGCATCCCGAAATGGAATTCTGGACGCGCGCGGAGCAGCTGGCAGCCGTGCATGAGGCCGGTGGCTGCGTTATCCAGGCGCATCCGTTCCGGCTGCGGCAGTATATGAGCAGAATCAGGATCGGTGCCCGCTTTGCCGACGGTATTGAGGCCGCGAACGCGGGAAACCGGGCGGTTGAAGACGCGCGGGCGCTGCGCATGGGCTGGGAGCAGGGCCTTGTGATGACCGCGGGATCGGATAATCACCACTCCCCGTCAGACCGCGGCACATTCGGCGTCGCGCTGGATGAACGGCTTACCTGCATCGGTGACTATGTGAAGCTGATCCTGAACAAAGGACATATCGGATTGTATGTGCCGGAGGAGCGGTTCGCGATAACCCCGGAGATCATCGCGCAGGGCGAACCGGATCAGGCCTATGTGCTTGACGCGGAGGAGAAAGATGTTCGTACGGACCGGAACTGGCTTTTTGACGCGTGATATTCACGCGTCTTTTATGTATTAAAACGGAGTGAAAAGATGGAAACAAAACGCTACAGAGTAACGGGCATGAGCTGCGCGGCATGCAGCGCCCGTGTGGAGAAAGCCGTGAGCGCCGTGACCGGTGTATCATCCTGTACGGTGAATCTGCTTACGGGAATGATGCAGGTGGAGGGAAATGCCGGAGATGAGGCGATTCATAAAGCTGTTACGGATGCCGGATACGGGATTGCCGGGCAGGATGAGCGGGCACGCGGTTCATCCGGGGACAGCGAAACGCCCGGAATGGTGCGAAGGCTGATTCTTTCCGTCTGTTTTCTGCTGCCGCTGATGTATCTGAGTATGGGGCATGTAATGTACGGCTGGCCTGCACCGGCTTTTCTGAACGGATATCCGTTCAGAATCGCTCTGTGTGAAGCGGCTTTGGCGCTGACGGTGATGATCATCAACCGGCGCTTCTTTATCAGCGGCATAAAAGGGCTGCTTCGCGGCGCGCCCAATATGGATACGCTGGTTGCTACCGGATCGGGAGCCAGCTTCCTGTACAGCCTGTACGTGATGCTTACGCGTGAAAACACGGAAATTACGCACGGACTCTACTTCGAATCGGCGGCGATGATTCTCGCGCTGGTTACGGTCGGGAAAACACTGGAAGCCTATTCAAAGGGCAGAACGACAAACGCGCTGAAATCCCTGATGATGCTGGCACCGGATACCGCGACGCTGATCAGGAACGGAAAAGAAATTACGGTTCCGACGGAGCAGGTCGCGGCGGGGGATGTTTTCGTATTGCGCGCGGGTGACAGGGTACCTGTGGACGGTACGGTTACGGACGGGACCTGCACGGTGGATGAAGCCGCGCTGACCGGCGAAAGCCTGCCGGCGGAGAAAAATCCCGGTGATGAAGTGAATGCCGGGACAACCGTTTCTGCCGGGTTCACGCGCTGTAAAGCCGTTCGCGTCGGTACGGATACAACGCTCAGCGGGATTATCCGTCTGGTGGATGAGGCCTCCTCAACCAAGGCTCCCGCGGCGAGAACGGCGGACAGGGCAGCGGGTGTGTTTGTTCCTTTTGTGATGGCGGTTTCGCTTCTCACAATGGCGGTCTGGCTGCTGACCGGAAACGGGATTGAAACGGCGTTAACGCACGCCGCTGCGGTGCTGGTGGTGAGCTGCCCGTGCGCGCTTGGACTGGCGACGCCGGTCGCGATCATGGTCGGAATGGGCGTCGGCGCGAAACACGGCATTCTGTATAAAACCGCCGCCGCCCTGGAAATGTCCGGCAGAACAGAGATTGCCGCGCTGGATAAAACCGGCACCGTGACCGAGGGACGGGCGGCTGTAACGGACGCGGTGCCCGCGGAGGGTGTAACGCGGGAGGAACTGCTGACATACGCCTGCGCGGTCGAGAACGGAAGCGGGCATCCGCTTGCGAAAGCGGTGATCCGTTTTGCCGGGGAAAACGGGATCTTCCCGGAAGAGCAGACGGCCGGGCGGTATGAGACCGTAACCGGAAACGGACTGCGCGCCCGGGTGAACGGGAAAACCGTGACTGCGGGCAGCGAGGCATTTGTCTCGCGGAGCATAATGTTTACGGATGCCATGCATGAAGCGTGCGAGCGGTTCGCGCGTGACGGAAAGACACCGGTGTGCTTCGCGGATGAGGAACGCCTGCTGGGAATTATCGCGATTGCCGATAAAATCCGCGATGACAGCCCGCTTGCGACAGCCGCGTTGAAAAAGCTCGGTATCCGCACCGTGATGCTGACAGGAGACAGGAAAACGACCGCGAGAGCTGTAGGCCTGAAAGCCGGTATGGATGAAACACTGGCGGAGTTGATGCCGGCTGACAAGGCCGAACATGTGAGAAAACTGCGTGTACAGGGCCGGGTTATGATGATCGGCGACGGCATTAACGACGCGCCGGCGCTGACAGGCGCGGATGTCGGTGTGGCGATCGGCGCGGGTACGGATGTTGCGATTGACGCGGCGGATGTGATCCTGATGAATGACAGCCTGAGTGATGCCGCGGCATCCGTAAGACTCGGGCGTGCCGTACTGCGCAATATCAGGCAGAACCTTTTCTGGGCACTGGGCTATAACCTGATCGCGATTCCGCTGGCAGCCGGTATTCTGACGCCGCTGACGGGATGGACCGTGACGCCGATGCTCGGCGCGGCGGCGATGAGCTGCTCCAGTGTCGCGGTGGTGCTCAACGCGCTGCGGTTGAACCGGTTTGATCCGTACAGCACAAAAAAAGACCGCCCTGTGAGGCAGTCCGCGCGAAAGCTGTATACCTACCGGATCGGTGTGGACGGAATGATGTGCCCGCACTGCGAACGGACCGTAAGGGAAACGCTTGAAAAACTGAACGGCGCGCTGCAGGCTGAAGCGGATCACAAAGCGGGAACGGCTGTGCTGGTCAGCGAAAAAAAGATCCCGGAAAAGCTGATCAGGGAAGTAATCGCGCGTGAGGACTACGGTGTGACGGATATTGTACAGGATAGTTGATGAATGACAAAAAACGGGAAGGAACCGTACCGGTCCCTTCCCGTTTTGATTAGTGCGGAATCAGAAGCAACCCTGAGCCAGCATGGCCTCGGCAACCTTTTTGAAACCGGCGATGTTCGCACCGGCAACCAGGTCATAACCCAGACCGTTCTCTTCGGCAGCGGCCGCGGAGGCGTCATGGATATTCTTCATCATCTTCTTCAGCTGAACGTCAACTTCTTCAGCGGTCCATACCAGACGCTCGGAGTTCTGCGCCATTTCCAGACCGGAAACACCGACGCCGCCGGCATTAACAGCCTTGGAAGGAGCAACGATCATATGCTTCTGCGCGCGCAGGAAGTTCAGCGCGTCATTGGTGGTGGGCATGTTGGCAACTTCAATGTAGTACTTGCAGCCGGTCTCAGCGATCTTTTGCGCCCACTCGAGGTTGACATCGTTCTGGGTTGCGGAGGGCATCATAACATCAACGTCCTTGGCGGCCCAGGGCTTGCTGCCTTCAACAAAGGTGCAGTTGAACTTATCGGCGTAGGACTTGCAGTGCATGGGATCCTTCTGGCGCATCTCAAGGATGTAGTTCAGCTTTTCTTCGGTGGTGATGCCGTCGGGATCATAAACATAACCGTCGGGACCGGACATATAGGTCACCTTGGCACCCAGCTCGGCAGCCTTCTTCATGATACCCCAGGCAACATTGCCGTATCCGGAAACGGCGATGCGCTTGCCTTCGATGGAGTCATTCTCATGCTTCAGTACTTCGCACAGATAGTATACGGCACCGTAACCGGTCGCTTCGGGACGGATCAGAGAACCGCCGTAGCTCAGGCCTTTGCCGGTGAGCACGCCGTTTTCCCATACGCCCTTCAGACGGCGGTACTGGCCGTACATATAACCGATTTCACGGGCACCGACGCCCATATCACCGGCGGGAACGTCCACATCGGGCCCGATGTAGCGATACAGCGCGGTCATATAGCTCTGGCAGAAACGCATGACTTCGGCGTCAGACTTGCCGGCGGGGTCGAAGTCGGAACCGCCCTTGCCGCCGCCCATGGGGAGACCGGTAAGGCTGTTCTTGAAGGTCTGCTCAAAGCCCAGGAACTTGATGATGCTTTCATTCACGTTGCGCTGGAAACGGAGGCCGCCCTTGTACGGACCGATCGCGCCGTTGAACTGGCAGCGCCAGCCGCGGTTGGTGTGCCACGCGCCGTTGTCGTCCATCCAGACAACACGGAAGGTGAACATGCGTTCCGGCTCGGTCATACGGTTGAGCAGATCGGCCTTTTCATATTCCGGATGCCTGTCAATAACAGGCTCCAGGGAGGAAAGTACTTCTTCAACGGTCTGGATGAATTCGGGCTCATTGGCGTGCTTCGCCCTTACATTTTCCAGGACACTTGCGAGATAAGCATTCATGAGTATTACCCCTTCCAAAGCAAGATTTCGACGGAATTATAACACCCGTGGGAAATGATTTCAATTTGGTTGGACTAAAAAACATAAAGACAACAGGAAAACAGACGGAAGTGTACGCCGATACGGTTATCTGCCGCGCTTCGCGGACGGGTATTTCGCGCGGAACCTGGTCTTCAGCTCGTCAAGCGGGGAACGGGCACCGGCGTTCCGGCGTGTGATTTCCAGAATCCTGTCGCCGTAACGGTTTACTTTGAATGTGCCCATGCCGCTTACCTGCAGCAGTTCCTGACGGGTACGCGGTTTTTTCACGCACAGATCCCTGAGCGTCGCGTCCGAGAAGATGATGAATGCCGCGACATGCTCTTCGGAAGCCAGCTGCAGACGCAGATACTTCAGCTCGGACAGGAGCTTTTCGTTGTCCGCGGAGGAATTGCCTCTCAGGACCGTGTCCGGCCTCATGGTAATGCGTCGCCTGCCCTGCAGCACATCGCGCGCGCTCTCCGTAAGGCGCGGAATCCCGTCCGTTACGGTGATTACTTTCAGCCGTTCCAGCAGCTGCAGCTCTTTCATGATCCGTCTGCGCGGCACATCTTTCATGATACCCCATGTCGTAAGCCCGGCGAAGCCGTTTTCATCCGTTCCGGCGCCGCCCTTCGCGAGCAGAATGTCCGCCACCGTATCCGACGTTTCATGCTGACCTGCCCGTACAATGCAGGAGAGAATTTTGCGCGCGTCTTCCGTAACATCCACAGCCTCGCACAGGCTGCTGCAGTTGGAACAGTTGCCGCAGTTGTCAGGCGCGTTCTCCCCGAAATAGCGCAGGATGTACCGGCGCAGGCAGGAATCGCATTTCGCGTAATATGCCATCCGCTTCAGCCGCTCGTGATCCTTTTCGGTTACGGAGGCCTGTTCCTCCGGTGTCAGGTCCGGGTTGGGATCGCGGTGGTCGATGAGCCACTGCGCGGTGACCGTATCCTTCGGCGAGTAGAGAAGAATACAGTCCGCGTCACAACCGTCACGTCCGGCGCGCCCGGCCTCCTGATAGTATGCCTCGACCGACTGCGGCATGTTGTAATGGATGACAAAGGATACATTGCTTTTGTCGATTCCCATACCGAAGGCGTTTGTCGCTACCATGACGAGCTTCCTGTCAAACAGAAAATCATCCTGATTCCGCCGGCGCTCGTCCGCGGGCAGCCCGGCGTGATACCTGACCGCGGGGATACCGTTCGCGCACAGCATTTCATGAACGGATTCCACGTTTTTGCGTGTGGCACAGTATACGATACCGGACTGACCGTCACGCTCGTGCAGAAGGGACAGCAGGTATTCATCCTTATCCGAAGGCTGACGAACGATGAAACTCAGATTGGGCCGGTCGAATCCGGTTGATACGCGCAACGGATTGAGCAGCGCCAGATACCTGACAATGTCGTCCGTGACCTGCGCGGTGGCTGTGGCCGTAAAAGCTCCTACCACGGGACGGCGCGGCAGCCCCGCGATGAAACCGGCGATCCGCAGGTAACCGGGACGGAAATCCTGACCCCACTGGGAAATACAGTGCGCTTCATCAACCGCGACAAAACTGATTTCCGTATTGATACACATTTCGCAGAATGACGGAACGGTAAGACGCTCAGGCGCCACATACAGAATTTTGTACATTCCGCATGAGGCCTGAAATACTGTTTCGCCGAATTCAGCCGGCGACTGGGAACTGTTCAGATATGCCGCGGAAATGCCCTGACGGTTCAGAGCGTTGACCTGATCCTTCATCAGGGAAATCAACGGGGAAATGACGAGCGTAAGCCCCGGCAGAATCAGCGCAGGCAGCTGATAGCACATGGATTTGCCGGCGCCTGTGGGCATAACGCAAAGAGCATCCCGCCCGTTCAGGATGCCCGTGATTGCTTCCTCCTGCCCCGGGTGAAAACGGTCATAGCCGTAAACCTGCTTCAGTATTTCCCTCGGTGTCATGGTGCCTCCGGTTCACAGATACAGACAGGCGGAGCTGATGCACAGCAGCGCTGAGTAATAGATGATCATCGTAACAGCGTTAAAACGGTTTGATTCGGTAAAAAACAGCTTGCGGCAGACCATCGCGTCACTGAGCGCGAACAGCGCGGCGCCGGCGGCGGTGAGCCAGCCGGTAATGTTATACAGCGCGAGCCCGCCGGCAATACCGCTGCCTGCCATGACACACAGCAGAATGCAATACAGCGCGAAAGCCGGAATGTACCGGCCGATTTTCGCGCGCCACTTGTAAATCACGTACGCGCCGATGAGCATCAGGCAGATGATGCAGATCAGGTGCGGAAGCGTAAAGCCCGCGGCAGTGATATACCACGCGGTGAACACGATGTGCGCGCAGCCGAAGCAGCCCATGCCTGCGGGAAACACAACTTCCAGAAGAAAATCGGCCACGCAGCACAGCAGAAGCGCGATCACGCAGATCCAGGCGTGTTCATCAAGCTTCACGGCCGCGATGAAAGCCGGAATTGTCGCGCAGAGACTGCCGAGCGTTTTGAAAACAGCACCGAAGGGTCTGTTAACGGGTTTGTATGTCAGAAACATCGGCAGGCAGACACACAGACAGACGAGGGCACAGCCCGCAATAATCAACAGAACACCTCCTGTCAGTTTTCGTCGTCTTCCGGAAGCCAGGGCATCAGGAAACGGTTGATATACCAGTCTTTACTCTGCAGTTTCCATGAAAAGGACTTGGTTTCTTCACGGTCCCGTTCCTCTTTCGGCACCTCGGACAGGTTCTTTGTGTTGTCTTCCGCGTTCATATCATAATCGTGAACATACATCTTCACCCTGTTTGACATATTGCCTTCGATGGTGGTGATGCGGAATCTGCCGTTGCCCAGCGGAACAACATCATACACGAGACCGACGTGCGTGGTACGGTTGGCGGATTTGCGCACGCCGTAGATGACCAGATATCCCTTCTGGGGCATGATTCCGGCGCGTGACACAATCTGGAAACCGCGGAGCAGCTTGCCGGGAGTTGATTCCTTGACATAGAACAGGCCGCTTACGGGCCCTTCTTCGCCTTTTTTGAGGTCATTCAGGTCAGATGTGGGAATTCCCGCCTCAAGCATACACCAGGTTGTGAAGCCGGCGCACCATTCCCACTTGTAGTTATTGCGCCACTTTGTGTATTTATTGGATTTCGGCAGCGTTTTTCCGTCCAGTGTTTTCCATTCGTTGTAGGCGATATCCAGCATTTGGCGGATCTCCTCCGGGGGTTCAACCGGCTCCGTTACCGTTTCTACGGGCGGAGGGGTTGCGGTGGCTTTCGCTTTTTTGGATGCCGCGAGACCGGACGGAACACACGCGGCGATCAACGCGGCGATCAGACAGAGGCAGATGATTCTTTTCATGGGGTTTGCTCCTTTCCGAGTACGGTTACTGACCGTTTATCTGCAGCAGGTATCCGAAGATATCTTTCGCCACAAGCGCGGAAGTTGTTCCGCCTGTCTGGCCGTCTTCAATATCTTCCGTCAGCACGCACAGCGCGTAAGGCAGGCTTTCATCTGCGCTGTAGCCGATGAACCAGCCGTAGGTAATGTCTTTTCCGTCCAGTGAGGATTCCGCCGTGCCGGTTTTACCGCGTATATCCATACCGCTTATCCGCGCGCGCCATCCGCTGCCGCCGTCCTGCACAACATCCTTCATATACTGCTGCAGAACCGCGGCTGTTTCCGGTGTGCACGCGGTGCGGTATGCTTCCGATGAAAAGGCCAGAACCGATGAGCCGGTCGGGGATTTGACCTCGCGGATCAGCCTGGGCTCCATCATGACACCGCCGTTGGCGATACCGGCGGCAACCAGACACATGTGCAGCGGTGTCGCGAGCAGTGTGCTCTGACCGAGCCCGCTCATGGCAACCTCATAATCGGAACGGATGCCGGAGGGGTAGACGCTGTTTTCAACCACCAGATCCCTGAACAGAACATTGTCATTAAAGCCGAAACGCTCTGCTTCACCGCGGAGACGCGCGTCCGTCAGGCGCAGCGCCAGATCGGAGAAATACGGGTTGCAACTGAGTTTGAACGCTTTTCGCAGATCTTCGGATTCGTGCACTTCACCTGAAAAATCACGGATCGTGTGCTGCCCGTCAACCTGCAGCGAGCCCGAACACCAGAATGTGTCGTCGCCCGTGTTCATTCCCGCGCGGAGTGCCGCGGCGGCTGTGATAATCTTGAATGTGCTTCCGGGAGGATAACGGCCGCGTGTGACTCTGTTCCAGTAGGGCTGACCGGTTTCATCAATTGATTTCACACCGGCATCGGCCGGGTCAAACGAAGGAAGGGAAACAACAGCCAGCAATTCGCCGGTTTTCCAGTTCATTACAACGGCGGCTCCGTTTTTACCGCCTGTAACCGGATGCGAGGCATAGTAGCGCGGAATGTTCGCGCAAAGAGTACTGTCCAGCGTGAGGGCGACATTGTCGCCTTTGCGCGTCCCGCCGGAAAAAAGGTTACGGATCAGATCCGGGAGGTTTGAACGGAAACCGTAAAGGTATTCCGTCATGAATGATTCAACGCTGTCGGCAACCTTGTTGTCCGGGCTGCCGACTGTATGAACAACGGCGCTGCGGACCGCGGCGTCCGGATGGTACACGCGCTGCCCGTCCTCTGATATGGACGCGAGGACAACACCGTTCCTGTCCAGAATATCGCCGGCAATGACATTCTCCTTCTGGGCGGCGACTCGCGGGTTATGCGAGGAGGAAAACCAGCGGGTACCGTAGTTGGCAATGTTGTAAGCACCGTAGAGCATAAGCGCCGCGAAAAGCGCGAACAGAAACAGCGCCAGAAGCTTGAAACGGTGGCGCAGCTGTTTCATCCGGTTTCCTCCTCTCTTAACGGATATCAGTCAAGCCCGACGGACGCGATCCCGGCGTCCTCTTCAAGATCATCCTCGTTCAGGCTGGCCACACCCTGCAGAAGACCGACCAGACACATGGAGGATACAAGGGATGTGCCGCCGTAACTGATAAAGGGAAGCGTTACCCCGGTCAGGGGAATCAGCTTGATGACGCCGCCGATGATCACGAAGGTCTGCAGACCGATCAGCACTGTGCAGCCCATGGCTGTAAGCGCGTGAAAACTGCCGCGCGCCGCCATCGCGATGACCGTGCCGCGCCAGATCAGCGCCACATACATCATCAGCACGCAGAGACCGAAAATTACACCGAACTGCTCACAGATCACTGAGAAGATAAAGTCCGATTCGAAAACGGGAATGGTGGTGGGGGAGCCGAGCCCCAGACCGACCCCGAGGATTCCGCCGCTGGCGATTGCCATCAGGCTCTGCACCAGCTGATAACCGGAATTGTCATAATCCGACCAGGGATTGCGCCATACAGCGACCCGGAGCCTGACATGCGCGAACAGCCTGTATCCGAGAACAGCCGCGCCGCCGCCGGCCGCGGCACCGAGGAGCGTTACGGCAGTGTTTCCGGATGAACCCCAGTAAAGAAGCAGCGTGACCCCGAAATACAGCAGCGCGGTGCCGAGATCCTTCTGCAGCATCAGCAGACCGAGACAGGCAGCGCTAAAGAGGAACCACGGGATCATTTTCCGCCTGCTCATAAACCAGCTGACAGACAGAATCAGGGACAGCTTAACCAGTTCACTCGGCTGCATGGACGCGCCCGCGAATGAGATCCAGTTGCGCGCGCCGTTCTTCTCCTTACCGATCAGCAGCGGCAGCGCAAGCAGCAGAAGCGAGACCGGAATCAGCAGGATTGCCGGAAAACGCCATGAACGGATGCCGCGAATCAGATAAATGCAGATGACCATCGCGATCAGACCGATTCCGTAGGCGATGACCTGATGACGCGCGTAGAGCGGCTTGGTATCGTACAGGATCAGCACACCCAGCGCGCACAGAAAGTTGGTCAGCGACAGCAGCAGCCTGTCCGCAGGAAAGAGGCGCGGCAGAAGATTGACGCCGAGCGTGATCATTACGGGCACTGCACCGGCCAGAATCAGAGCGTTCCAGTTCCATTCGGCAAAGGACCAGCCTTTTCCGATGTTGTCACGGAAGAACAACAGCAGAAACGCCAGAAAGAAGAACAGCCGTACAACGCCGCACAGACGTTTGCCTGCTTTGAGAGAGGCTTTTTTTCTACTCACTCCGGCCCTCCTTCCATCTGTCCGACCGGCGGACTCTTTTCTGCGGAACGGTGTCCGGAGAAGAGGAAGCCGGAACGGGCGGTACATCGGGAATGCCCGGATTGTATGGCACCGCGGGACCGGGGAAGGACTGCCGCACGGGCGCGGGATACGGCACCGCGGCCGGATCGGGCATGGATGCCGGCATCATGCCGGGACCTGCCTGACATGCGTCCGGCATATAAGCCGGCTGTACGGGCACGGGAGGCATGTCCTGCGCGTACGCGGCGGAACGTTCGGTACTGATGCCGGAGAACAGCCGCAGGCGGAGTGCCGCGTCACCGACTTCCAGCACGGAACCGTGGAGCATCGGATGCTCCGCAAAGCGGGAACGGCAGTTCAGCATATGCCCGTCGACAGCCGCTTCGCATCCGCTGCGCGGGATGACGAGAAGACCGTTTCCGTCCTCAAAACGGAGATCGAGATGGCGCTTCCTGACACCGGCACACGGGATTACCATATCACAACCGCGTACATAACCGAGCACACCTTCACGCGGGACCGGAACGGACATACCTTCCGGCAGGTCGCGCGAACCGCGGAGCACGACAAGCTCACCGATCATGCCCGCGTCCGGGAGCGCTTTGAGCCGCCTGTGTTTTTCCGCTCTGTCCTTACGCAGCCACAGGAATGAGCGGAGAACGATTACAATGCCCAGAAAAACAAAAAGGTAGCGCGCCGCGAGGGCTATGACTTCATACAGTTCCCTGGACACCGCGCACACCTCTTTCCTGTTGTTTCGTTACGGATTTATTCATTTTATTATACAAAATGCGGATATCATATGCAATATCGGATACAGTCTTGCACCGCCGGTGAGGTTGGATGTATAATC
>JAKSQH010000047.1 GCA_024404245.1 Clostridia bacterium | reverse complement strand
TGCTTGATTTACAACGGTTTGAGCCGTTCGTGGCGGGAAGGAATGAAACCTTCCCTCACATAATAACTTGTGATACTCAACATATACTCCAAGCTGACCAAGGAGCAGGAAATCAGCGATGCTCTGAAGATGGCGGAATATATGGAGGCGGATACTCCCGGATATGGGGACGCGAAAAAGCCCGAAAGGGGTTATTCTGATGGCGAATTCGGGCAGCGCGGAGCCTGAACCGTTTTCTGAACCGATTGTGTCATGTGGTGAATCCCGCAAAGCCTTGTACTGCTTGACATAGAGGCAATTTCGGATTGCGAAAATTTTGAACCGTTTTTGAACCGTTTTGCTCGGTAAAATGGGGTTAAAATAGATAAAATAGTTAGTTTAGAGCGGGCACAAAGCCGAAAAGTGATCCGTCAGCAGAAGCGATCCGCGCATCGGATATATGCATTATATGGTCATAATCGCAACCAAGCATATCGAAAGAGCCCTAAAAACGACAAAAAAAGAAGCGGTCTTGCAACCACTTCTTCTGTCTGGGTGAGAAGATTCGAACTTCCGGCCTCTTGAACCCCATTCAAGCACGCTACCAAACTGCGCTACACCCAGATATGCATCGCTGTCTCTGACAGCGAAATGCAGTATACCACGAGTGGCACTCAATGTCAAGGTTTTTCTTCACAGCGAGTATAAAAAGGTCTGCGGAACGCATATCCGGTTATACAAGCAACGTCAGAAGCGGGATGGTAATAATGCAGATCAGCGTGCTCAGCAGTACGCAATCCGCGGTCAGGCGCTGGTTACAGCCATGCATTTCCGCCAGATTCAAAATATTGGTCGCACTGGGCGTGGAGGACAGAACCAGCACGCTTGCCTTGAACACCGGGTCCAGCGGAAGAAACACCACCAGCAGATAGCTGAACAGCGGAAACAGGATCAGTTTACTCAGCGCGATCAGGTAATTGAAAGGATGACCGAAGATATCCTTTATCTGCATGGTTGCGAGCCGTACACCCAGGATCATCATGCAAAAGGGCGTCGTGATCGTTCCCAGTACAGAGGTCGCGTTCTTAACCGCCTGCGGCAGCCAGCTGTCCGCCCGCGTCAGATACAGGATCAATCCGGCGATAAACGACAGCACCGCCGGATTGCAGATCGCGGCTTTCAGCGAGATGAACTTCCGGTCCCGGGTCAGGTTGAACACCCCGACAGAGAACACAAACACATTCATGGAAGCACTGAAGACCACGGAGTAAACCGCCGCTTCCGGGTTTCCCGGCATCAGTGCCCGGATGATCGGCAGTCCGAAAAAGCCGACGTTTCCCATCACGGAGGCGATGGTCAGCATCCGGTAACGGTCCTCCTCCTGCTTTTTGCGGAAGACGCCCGCCGTAATCAGCATAAACAGCCCCTGAGCGACCAGCGTGACAAGGAAGAACAATGCCATCCGCCCCAGATAGTTCTGCTCGTGATCCAGTTTCAGAAACGCGTCTGCTGTCATAAACGGGGTACACCCGTACACCAGCAGCATGCTGAAGCTTTTCAGATGCTCCGCCCTGATCTTTCCCCACTTTTTCAGCACATATCCGGGCAGAAGATAAATCAAAGCCGTGGCCACATTCGTCAGTGCCACACCGAAACTTAACATAACAAAAACTCCTCACATGTACAGGAGAAACAGTTCTGTCTGAGACACTTTTTTACCGTCAGAGGTCTAATATTCCGTCCGGTTTTCATGAAACGCGCGGATCTCAATCAATGAACAGCGGACCGCCGTTCTCCGCCGGAGCGGTTTTCAGCAGCTCAAGCAGTTTTCTGTCCACATGGAATCCTTTGTAATTCTCATATTCTGTTCCCGGGCGGCCGTGATCGACAATTCCGAACGGTCCGCGGAAATTCCACAGCGCGTATCCCCATCCGTTTTCGGAAAAAACCGTCAGCAGGTCCCGGAACCATGCCAGTGCCGTGCTGTTATCGGTTTTGTTGTAGCAGCCGAATTCACCGATATGAACCGGCACGCCCTTCGCGCTCAGTTCCGTCCAGCCCGCGTAAAACTTCCTAAGCCGCCCGATATTCCAGTTTTCTCCTTCCCCGTAAGATCCGGGCCAGCACGGCAGCGGCGGGTTCATATCACGGTTTCTGACCCATTCGGCGCGGTAATGTGTCAGCCCGAAGGGCGTATATCCGCGGCCGCTGTGTATCACACCGTTCCGGATGCCGAGATCCGCCAGTTCCGGCAGCGGATTATGCCCTCCGTTGAAGCCGTCAATCACAATCTGCCGTTCCGGATCCACCGCGAGTATTGTCTGTACGGTTTTCCGGATCACACGCTCATGGTCCTCGCGTGTGCACGGATGCGTCGGCAGAATCTGATCCGGCTCATTCAGCAGGTCAAAGCTGAGTTTTTCGGAAGGAATACCGTGATATCTTTCCGCGAACATTCCCCACAGATACAGAAATCCGTTCAGCGCTTCCTCATCCCGCCACAGATTATGTTTTTCGATTTCCGGCCGGTTGATGCAGTAGCCCGGAGCACGGTGCAGATTCAGGCACACGTGAAGCCCGCGTTCATTGCATTTGGCTATGCAGTTGTCAATCAGCTTCAGCACCTTGTCATCCGGATGAAAATAGTCTTCTCCGTCCGTCCAGAAACGGTAATCCATCGGAACACGGATGAAATTGAAACCTTCCTCCGCGATGAAATCCAGTTCACGCTCATCCGGTTCCGCCGGTATTCTGTCCTTTCCCGCTGAAAACAGCCACAGCATATTGAACCCGTACTTTGTCGGTTTACTCATGTTTCCGGATACCTCCGTTATTTGGAAACAACGGCCGGGCGCGGTCTGTCAGCCCGCGCCCGGCCGTGATACTCCGTTATTTTTCGGCTACCGTCACCTGTGACAGGATCATCGTAAACGGTACGGGAGCTTCCGCTCCGCCGATATCAAATGACAGGCGGACATTGCCGTCGGTTTCGCGGTCCATCGTAAATTCGCCTTCAAACCGCTTAATTTCCGGATTCAGCGTCAGCCTGAACGATTTGTAGATTTCATAATTGCCGTAGTGCTGCTGCAGATTGCAGTCAACAGTCTGCACCACGTCAGACTTGCAGTTGAACGCGATGCTGTAGGTCTTGCCTTTTTCCAGCTTCAGTCCGGTATACATCGGCTGCACACTCCAGCGGTTTGCGCCGCCTTTCGTAACTCTCAGCGAGAATCCGCTGCTGGTATAGGTCATTTTGGCTTCGGCGCCTGACGCGGTATCTGTCATGACGTTCCATTTTGTATGGTCCGCGCACATATTGCCGGCCTGCGCCACTTTCGCCTCCAGCAGAGCCAGATCGGCCGTGTCAACCGTGCCGTCATAGTTAAGGTCGCAGTTCGGCATATCGCCGTTTCCGGTCTCCAGCCATTCTCGCAGCAGCGCGGTGTCTCCGCTGTCATAGATACCGTTTTCATTAAGGTCACCGGGTTCATACGGGGAAATCGCGATATCCTCCCCGTTTGCAGCCGATGTAATCACCCTCACCATTTCAGGATCGGATACCGTGTTGGTTTTCCGGTTGAAGATTCCGTAGTCCGCGCCGTTATCCCACCAGATGCACGGGATTCCGTACTTACGGGCAGTGTCAACCAGATACTTCGCCCAGGTCATGCGCTCGTACCGGTTGTCTTTTGTGTTCACACAGCCGAATTCGCCGATGATCACCGGAATTCCCTTTCCTGTCAGCCGGCGGTCAATCTCAGCGAATACCGGATCGATGTCGCCCTTGCGCCAGGTCTTTGTCGCCGGATACTCACCTGCCGTAAAGAAATATGGAGCATACACATGCACTTCCACAATCACACGGTCTTCAACCGGGTCATTCGGCATCACAAATCTGCCGAGAATAAGGTTGCTCGCGGCTGCCGCGTACGTGTTCACAATCAGCACACGTTCGGCGTTGTTGCCCCCGCTCGCGCGCACGGTATTCACGAATACACGGTTCAGCTTGTTCACGCAGTCCAGGCTCTGCGTCGCGGGATTATTCCAGTCGCGCGCGTCGTTCAGAATTTCGTTGAAGCTTTCGAAAAGCAGCTTTTCACCGTACGGCTCAAAGCGTTCGGCAATCTGTTTCCATACGGCGGCAACGCCGGTCTTCGCGGTTTTGTAGCTCGCGTCATCCGCCGTCAGCCATCCCTCCGTGCCGGTGTCATGGTGCATATTCAGGATACAGTACAAATCTCTGTCCAGTATCATTCTGACAACGGTCTCAACCCGGTCCATCCATTTTTCATCGACCGTCATGTTTTCCTTATCGACGATATGGTTGCCCCAGGTTACAGGCAGACGGATCGCGTTGAACCCGTTCGCTTTCACCAGATCGAGCAGCTCGCCTGTGATATTCGGGTTGCCCCAGCATTTTTCACTGATAAGGCCGACATTGGTAACACCCTTCCCGTTGAACGCGTCCATCGTATTGCCGATATTCCAGCCGATTACGATATCATCGGCAACTTCCCTCGCGTTCTTCCATCCGCGGGTTTCCTCCGCGGATACAATGCCCGATGTCAGCAGTAAAGCGGCAGCCACCAGAAAAGCGGTGATTCTTTTCATGTGATATTTCCTCCGGTTATTCCTGTGTACAGATCAATCAACACGGTTCAGCTTTTCGCCCCGGTCCAGCGCGCGGATATTGTCCATCATCACGCGGAGACAGCGCTCACGCGCTTCATACGCGCCCCAGGCCATATGCGGCGTCAGGCACACGTTGTCCAGCGCGCGGATTTCAGTGAAAGGATGGCTTTCCGGGAAAGGTTCCGCGGAGTAAACATCGCATCCGAATCCGCCCAAATGACCGTTCAGAACCGCGTCCGCCACAGCGCGCTCGTCCGTAACCGCGCCGCGCGCCGCGTTGATCAGAATCGCGCCGGGCTTCATCATGCCGATATGTTCGCGGTCAATCATCCCCCGCGTGCTTCCGTTCAGCGGAACGTGCAGTGATAGAATATCGCTTTCCCTGCAGAGCGTATCAAGATCCACGCATTCCGCCTCGGGATCCGGCGTACGCTTGTGCACAATAACACGGCACCCGAGAGCCTCCGCCACACGCGCGACCTGTTTTCCGATATTGCCGTATCCGGCAATGCCCCATGTCATGCCGCGCATTTCATGATACACGGGTGTCAGACGGTTTGCGACTTTGCCCGCGCTGTATCTGCCGTCCGCGACATACTGCCGGTATTCGTTCATGTGCATCACAAGCGTCATGGCCATTGTCACCGTCAGCTGCGCCACGCTGTCCGTGGAATAGCCCGGCACATTGCACACCGCGATACCGTGAGTGCCGCACCAGGCGGCGTCCACATTGTCAAAGCCTGTGGCGGCGATACAGATCTGTTTCAGCGTTGTGTTGCCGGAAAGGTTGCTCTCATTCAGCTTCACCTTGTTCAGCAGCGCGATTTCCGCCCCTTCCAGGCGTTCCGCTACCTGTTCGGGCGCCGTATTCTGCCACACGGTAACATCTCCAAGTGCTTCAAGGGGCCTGAGGTCCAGATCTTCTCCCAGCGTTGCCGCGTCAAGTACAATGATCTTTCTCATACAGCATACTTCCTCTTTCGGTATTTCAACGTATTTTACCAGATGCGCGCTGTATACACAATCGCAATTTCATGCCGCGTGTGATCGCGTATATATGTTCGAATGACCGAAACCACAACTTTTAGTGGGTCTCTTTTCACTCTGCAC
Organism: Clostridia bacterium; assembly: GCA_024404245.1. Classification (GTDB taxonomy): domain Bacteria; phylum Bacillota; class Clostridia; order Christensenellales; family Aristaeellaceae; genus Aristaeella. The sequence continues at coordinate 11,595 of JAKSQH010000047.1, read as the reverse complement.
ATTTTATGGTATAATAATATGTATTTTTTCGGCCGGCCGGCCGTTCTTTCCTCAAGGAGTGTGTTTAATGGCATCTCAAACCTATACAGCGGGTAATATCCAGGTTCTTGAAGGGCTGGAGGCTGTCCGGTTGCGTCCCGGCATGTATATCGGTACAACTTCCTCACGCGGTCTTCATCACCTGTTATGGGAAATTGTGGACAACGCTATCGATGAAGCATCCAACGGCTTCGCCAGTGAGGTCACCGTCACACTGCATAAAGACGGATCCGCCAGCGTATATGACAACGGCCGCGGCATGCCCGTCGATATGCATCCGACCATGGGCAAGCCCGGCGTGGAGGTCATCTTCACCGTTCTTCATGCCGGCGGTAAATTCAATAATGAGAATTACAGCTATTCCGGCGGTCTGCACGGCGTCGGCGCGAGCGTTGTCAACGCGCTGAGCAAGTGGCTAACCGTGGATGTGTTCCTGAACTGGACACACTATCGTATGGCTTTCACATCGGAATACGATCCGGCAAAGGGCAAAGTGGTCGCCGGTGTCCCGTCCGGTCCGCTTGAAGTAATCGGCAACACCAGAAAGAAAGGCACGCTTGTCCGTTTTCTGCCGGATGACGCCGTTTTTGAGGATGTCACCTTCAATACGGAGCAGGTTTCCCGCAGGCTGCAGGAGCTTGCCTATCTGAATAAAGGCATCCGGATTACCTTCACCGATGAACGCGTTGCCTCCGCCGAGGAACGGACCCGCGTTTTCTGCTATGACGGCGGCATTTCCGACTATGTCCGCTATCTGAATGACGGGAAAACCCCGTTGCATGAAAACATCATCTACATGGAGGGGCGGAAAGACAGCACGGTATGCCGTGCCGCCATTCAGTATACGGACGGATACAGTGAAAGCCTCTTCTCCTATGTCAATAATATCAACACCCCCGAGGGCGGCTCGCATGAAGCCGGCTTCAAATCCGCCTTTACGAAAGCTTTCAATGACTTTGCCCGCAGAACGGGCATCCTGAAGGATAAGGACAACAACCTTTCCGGAGAGGATTTCCGTGAAGGTCTCACCTGTGTTCTCACCACCATGGTCCGGAATCCGCAGTTTGAAGGGCAGACAAAGGGCCGTCTCGGCAACTCCGAAGTCCGGCCCGCTGTGGAAGCCATCATCCTGCAGCAGCTGACGGACTGGCTGGACAACCTGAAGAATCAGGAAGACGCGACCGCCATTGTTACAAAGGCCGTCCGCGCCGCCCAGGCACGTGAAGCCGCGCGCAAAACGCGTGATAACATCCGCAAGGCCTCCGCGCTGGAAACAGCGCCGCTTGTCGGCAAGCTTTCCAGCTGCACCGGGCGCAAATATGAGGACAATGAGCTGTTCATTGTTGAAGGCGATTCCGCAGGCGGCAGTGCCAAGCAGGGCCGCGACCGGCGTTTTCAGGCAATCCTTCCCCTTCGCGGTAAACCGCTGAACGTTGAAAAGAAGCGTCTGGAGCAGGTGCTGGCCAATGAGGAGTTCCGCTCGCTGATCACAGCGCTCGGAACGGGCATCGGTGAAAGTTTTTCCATACAGAATCTGAAATACGGCAAAGTTGTAATTCTGTCCGATGCGGATCAGGACGGCGCGCATATCCGCGCGATTCTGCTCACGTTCTTCTTCCGTTACATGAAGGAGCTGATCACCGGAGGGCATGTCTACATCGGCATGCCGCCCCTGTACAAGGTTGCCAAAGGTACAAAAACCATATACGCGTATGATGACAAAGAGCTTGCCAAAGCGGTCAAGTCCGTCGGCAAGGGATATACCCTGCAGCGCTATAAAGGTCTGGGTGAAATGAATCCGGAGCAGCTGTGGGAAACGACCATGGATCCGTCTGTCCGCAAGCTGATCCGTGTCACCATTGAAGACGCGGCGCAGGTTGACAGGCTCACAACCATCCTCATGGGTGATAAGGTTGAGCCCCGCAGGGATTACATCTGCGAACATGCGGATTTTAACCGGCAGGATAATTTCGAGCTGCCGGACGGTCAGAAGCAGGAAGGAGGCCGCTAACCGATGGCAAAAAGGCATGAACCGGAAAAGCCCATCGTGAAGGATGATCCTTCCCGCATTCTTGACACAACCATGGAGGATGTCATGCACAACAGCATGATGCCCTATTCCGAGCACGTGATTCTGGAACGCGCGCTGCCCCGGGTGGAAGACGGGCTCAAGCCCGTACAGCGCCGTATTCTTTTCACGATGATGGAGCTCGGCACCACGCCCGACAAGCCGCACAGAAAGTGCGCCCGCATCGTCGGCGACTGTCTCGGTAAGTATCATCCTCACGGTGATTCCTCCGTATACGGCGCTCTCGTTCATCTCGCGCAGGATTTCTCCATGCGCGCTCCGCTGGTGGACGGGCACGGCAATTTCGGTTCGGTGGACGGAGACGGCGCCGCCGCCATGCGTTACACGGAAGCGCGCATGACACCGCTTGCCATGCAGATGCTGCGTGACATTGAAAAGGATACTGTTCCCTTCCGGCTGAACTTCGATGATACGCTGAAAGAGCCGGATATGATTCCGGCGCGTTTCCCGAATCTGCTTGTCAACGGTGCCAACGGCATTGCCGTCGGTCTCGCCACCAATATCCCGCCGCACAATCTCGGTGAAAGCATCCGCGCGGTCATCGCGCAGATGGATGATCCGGACATTTCGCTGGATGATCTGATGAAAATCCTGCCCGGTCCCGATTTCCCGACAGGCGGCGTTCTCGTCAATAATGAGGAGATACGCAGAGGGTATGAAACGGGGCGCGGCAAGCTGACGCTACGCGCCAAAGTGCAGATAGAGGACAGCACCGCCGGACGCAAGCTGCTCGCCATCACGGAAATACCGTATCAGATCAACAAGGCCGCGATGCTGGAAAAGATCCTGAAGCTCAGCGAGGAAAAGAAATCCTCGCTCAGCGGCATATATGACATCCGTGACGAGAGCGACCGCACCGGTATGCGCGCGGTCATTGAGCTGAAAAAAGACACGGATCCGAAAAAGGTACTCGCGTATCTCTATAAGTATTCCGACCTGCAGATCACATTCGGCGTCAATATGGTTGCCATCGCGCAGGGCAAGCCTGTTCTGATGAACCTGAAGCAGATGATCGGCTTCTATATCGACTATCAGAAGCAGGTTGTACGCAGGCGCACCGAATACGAACTCGCGCAGGCAAAAGCGCGCGCGCATATTCTGGAAGGTCTCATGATCGCGCTGGATAATCTGGATGAGGTTATTGCCCTGATCCGCGCCAGCAAGAGCCCGAAGGAAGCCAAGATTGCCCTGATGGAGCGTTTTGAGCTATCGGATGTGCAGGCGCAGGCGATTCTGGATATGCGTCTGCAGCGCCTCACCAATCTTGAAATTGAGTCGCTCCGCAAAGAATACGCGGATGTGCTGAAGCTGATTGACCGGCTGGAGAGCATCCTGAAGAGCGAAAAGAAACTGATCGCCGTCATCCGCAAAGAGATGGAGGAGATCGCGTCCGAGTATGCCGATGAACGCCGAACCGTTCTGGAATCCCCTGACGATACGCCCGTGGAGCTGCCGGACAATACGCCCGTTCCCGAGGACGCGGTTGTCATTTATACCCGCGCGGGTTATCTGAAGCGTGTTGATCCCGCGGTTCTGAAGCGCAGTCCGCTTCCCGGGCCGGATGAGGATCCGGACGGAAGCCCGCGCTGGCAGATGGATACATCTTCTGTTGAGAACCTGTACATCTTCACGGATCACGGCAATTGCTATCCTGTCGGTGTAGGTACGCTTCCGGTTATCAGGCCGCGGGATCGCGGTCAGCTGCTCAGCGGTGTGCTTGCCGGGCTTGAGGACGGTGAACAGGCATTGTTCATGATGTGCTCCGCGCAGAGCGCGCTGGCCTCCGCGCCCGATCTTCTGTTTGTCACAAAGAACGGCACGATCAAGCGTACCGCCGCGGCGGATTACGATGTACGCAGCCGCAAGTTCGCGGCCGTCACCCTGAAAAAGGATGATACCCTGCTCGATATCCGTCCGGCTGACGTTCAGAAACATATACTGTTGCTGACGCGCGGCGGTATGAGCATCCGTTTTGAGCTGGATGACGTACCTGTGCAGGGACGCACAGCCACCGGCGTGCGTGCTGTTTCACCCGAACCCGGTGACAGCGTCGCTTATCTCCTTCAGCCCGGTGAACAGGATGAGATTATTCTCATTTCAGACCGCGGATGGGGCAAGCGTGTTCCGCAGTCGGAGTTCGATCTGCAGCACCGCGGCGGCAAGGGTGTTCGCTGTATCTGGTTCAATAAAAACGGTTCCAACGGACGGGAGATTGCCGGCGCGTGCGCCGTGAGCGCGGATGAATCCGTTTCGCTCCGCATAACGCAGGTCCGCAGCAATGCCACCGTTCTCAGCAAGAAGGAGATTCTCCTGCAGAACCGTCAGGGCAAGGGAATGCCGTATGTCATGGCGATCATGGACGATACCGTAACCGGTCTGGAAACGGTACCCGAAAAGGAGGACACAGAAGCATGAACCGCACTGAAACCTTCTCCCCGCTTGATGTAACCGGGCTTTCCGTTCATCTTTCATGGCCCACGCTTGATGTATTCTCGGATGATACGGACGAGATTCAGGTTCTGATCGCCGGCGATGACAACAGCGCGGAGGACCTGAAGGTTGTGCTGGAAAACGGCAGGCTTTCAATTGACCAGCCCACCCGCGGCTTCAGTTACCGCATAAACCAGCCGATCTGGATGCAGATTGTGATCAGGCTCCCGCGGTCATGGAAAGGCGAGTTTGATCTGACAACGGTTTCCGGCAGCCTTACAGCCCGCGGTTTATCCGGCTCGGATATCGCGCTGGAATCCGCGTCCGGCGACATCAAGGCAGAGGATCTGACAGGGCTTACCGTAAAGCTTGTCACAGTATCAGGTGACGCGGATGTGGTCAATATTGACTGTGACACCTGCATCATCCGTTCCGTCTCCGGCGACATGAGCGTTATCGAAGGCACAGCGGGGCAATGGCGCCTGACCGATGTCAGCGGCAATATCACGCTGGAAATGTCCGGATCATTTGATAAGCTTGCCGCGAGTTCGGTTTCCGGCAATGTCCGCGTGGATGTGCCGGCCGCGCAGGTTGACGCGTACATCCGCTCGGTTACGGGCAGAATCCGCACGCGCGATATTTCAATCACGGAGAACGCGCCGACGATCCGTCTTTCCACGGTATCCGGCGATCTCGATATCAGAAACACCATTCAGACATCAGATAAATAAGGAGGACAGACATCATGGGCAAACAACAATTCAACGGTTTCGGCGGCGGCGCCAACATGCAGCAGCTGATGCGGCAGGCGCAGAAGATGCAGCAGCAGATGAACGAGGCGCAGGAGAAGCTGGACGCGGCCGAGTATGAAGCGGCAAGCGGCGGCGGAATGGTCAGTGTAAAGGTTTCCGGTAAGCGTGAGCTGACCGCCATCACCATCGATCCTCAGGTAGTGGATCCCGATGACATCGAAATGCTGCAGGATCTGATCATGGCAGCCGTCAATGAAGCCCTGCGCAAGGGTGAGGAAAGCCGCGAGAAGACCATGAGCAGCATGGCGCCCGGTCTGAGCGGCATGGGCGGTCTCTTCTGATATGGACGGGCAGATCGAACCGATCTCAAACATAGCCGCTGAGCTGAACCGCTTGCCGGGCATCGGTAAAAAAACGGCGCTTCGCCTCGCCTATTACATCGCCTCAATGCCGCTTGAAGACGCGCGCGACCTTGCCGTATCCATCTGGAACGGGCGCAAGGCCATCCGCTTCTGCGAATGCTGCGGCAATTATTCCGCGGGTGAGCTTTGTGCCGTATGCGCCGATGAAAAAAGGCATAACGGGCAGATCTGCGTGGTCCGCGATCCGCGTGACGTGTCCGCGCTTGAGCGTCTGCATGAATACAGCGGGCTCTATCACGTTCTGCACGGTACGCTGTCACCGATGGACGGCATCGGGCCGGACGATATCCGCATCCGCGAGCTGCTTGACAGGATTGAAACAGAGCAGGTTTCAGAAGTGATTCTCGCCACCAACCCGGATGTGGAAGGCGAAGCGACAGCCGCGTATATCGCCCGGCTGGTCAAGCCGCTCGGGCCCCGTTGCACGCGCATCGCGCACGGTGTACCGGTGGGCGGCGATCTGGAATACACGGACGATGTCACGCTCGTTAAAGCCCTTGAAGGCCGGCGGGAAATGTAATACCGGAGGTGACAGCCCGTGAATGATCTTTACGCAATCTGGATCGTTATGCTGCTCACCCTGTGTGCCGTACTGCTGATCATTCTGCTTGTCCGTCAGAGCCGCGGCTTGCGGGAGCAGCACCGTTCCGAAGAGGAAAATGAGCACGCGTTCGCGCAGCTATCCGGTCACCTGCTGGATGAACTGGACGAACAGCGTGATGAAACCGCGGAACAGCTGCATACCGCGAATCAGTCCCTTATGACCACGCTTTCACAGATGGGTCAGGCACAGTCGGCACTTCTGGAAAGCATGCAGCGTCAGGTGCTTCTTTCCACCCGCAACCAGGAGGAACGCGCCGGGCAGACCGCGTCTGTTCTGAATGAAGGGCTCACCCGCATTGATACGCGGCTGGAAAACTTCAGGCTCGAAAACGAGCGTCAGCTGACACAGATGCGCCGGACCGTGGATGAGAAGCTGACCGAATCGCTGGATAAGAAGCTGACAGCCTCATTCAGTCAGGTCAGTGAACGCCTTGAGTCCGTCTATAAAGGGCTCGGTGAGATGCACGCGCTGGCTTCCGGCGTCGGCGACCTGAAAAGGGTGCTCACAAATGTAAAAACGCGCGGCATCTGGGGTGAAATGCTTCTGGGCAGTCTGATCCGACAGTCCCTTTCACCCGGCCAGTATGATGAAAACACCGCGGTTATTCCGAACGGAACCGAGCGTGTTGAATTCGCAATCAGGCTTCCGGACAAAGCGGGAGGCATTATCCGTCTGCCTGTGGACAGTAAGTTCCCTCAGGAGGACTATCTGCGTCTTACCGAAGCCAGCCAGCGCGGTGACGCGGCCGGCACCGAAAATGCCCGTAAGGAGCTATGCAAGCGTATCCGTACCGAGGCAAAGCGAATCGCGTCCAAGTATATCGTTCCGCCGTATACCACGGATTTCGCGGTCATGTTCCTGCCCATTGAAGGCCTTTACGCCGAGGTTCTGCAGGATCCGGAGCTTCCGGAAAGCATTCAGCGTGAATACCGTGTGGTCATCGCGGGCCCCGGCACATTCTCGGCGATGCTCAACGCGCTCCAGATGGGTTTCAGAACCATGGCGATCGAGCAGCGCAGCGGAGAGGTCTGGCGCCTGCTCGGTGATATCAAAACAGACTTCGGGCGTTTTGCCGATCTTCTGCAGGATACCCGCAGAAGGCTGGATCAGGCCGGCGAATCAATTGATTCGGCTTTCACGAAAACAAAAACAATTCAGCGCCGTCTGGCGGATGTCGAAGAACCCGTCTTCGAGCTTCCTCCGGAAGGAACATCATCCGTGCGGGACGAAACTACAGTATAGGCTATTGCGGACGGATTCCGCGTTATGCAGAATATGAATCGTTTCCTGTCGGAAACAGAAAGAGGTGGCATTATGTCAATCAAAACGGTTATCTGGGGAAAGACTGAAGACGGGCAGGATGTGCGCCGTTTCACGCTGACCAACGCGTCCGGCGCGTCAGTCTCGGCAATCGAGTTCGGCGCGATCGTGACAAACATCATCGTTCCCGATAAAAACGGCAAACTGGCTGACGTCGTTCTCGGTTTTGACACGCTTGATCCCTATCTGAAGCCGCACGGATGTTTCGGCGATACCATCGGCCGCTACGGCAACCGGATCGCGCGCGGCTCCTTCACGCTGGACGGCGTTGAATATAAGCTAGCCATCAACAACGGTCCCAATCACCTGCACGGCGGCATAAAGGGCTTTAACGCGTATCTGTGGGAAGGTACGCCTGTCGAAGGCGAGCATGAGGATTCCGTCACCTTCCACCGCGTCAGTCCGGACGGCGAGGAAAACTATCCCGGCACGCTGGATGTTTCAGTCACCTTCACCTGGAATGACGATAACGATCTGATCATCCGTTATCAGGCGACCACGGACAAGCCCACGCTCTGCAATCTGACCAATCATTCCTATTTCAATCTGGCCGGCCATGATCACGGCACAATCCGCGATCATATCGTTCAGATCGACGCGGATGTCACCACAAAGGTTGACAGCGGTCTGATTCCCACCGGTGATTATTACCCCGTAAACGGAACACCGCTGGATCTGCGTTACGGCGCGCTGATCGGTGACGGTCTCGACAGGATGAACGAATGCCCGCAGATGGTTCCCGCCGGCGGCTATGATCACAATTTTGTGCTTTGCTCCGGTGAAAACATGGCGCAGGCCGCCTATGTGGTTCATGAGGAATCCGGCCGTGCCATGGAAGTGCTGACCGATCAGCCCGCCATTCAGCTGTATACCGCCTGCACAACGTACATGGAAGGCGGTAAAGACGGCATGACATACGGTCAGTATTCCGGTCTGTGTCTGGAAACACAGCACTGCCCCGATTCTCCCAACCACAGCAACTTCCCCGGCACCACCGTGCTCCGTCCGGGCGAAAAGTATGACACCACTACAATCTACGCCTTCCGCGTTGAAGAGTAAGAAAAACACGCAAAGAAACAGGCTGCCGTCCGGCAGCCTGTTTCTTTGCGTTATCATCCTTATACGTTATTCTTGCTTTCATTCACAAGTTTCTGCAGTTCATCCATGAAAGTGCTCAGATCCGTGAACTTTCTGTACACGGCAGCGAATCTGACATATGCCACGTCATTCAGTTCCTTCAGCTCGGCCATTACCAGGTCGCCGATCTTCTGGGTTGTTACCTCGCCGTCCATGGTCGAATAGGCTTTCTTTTCAACCCGGTTCACAATGGCATCGATCTGCGCCATGCTCACAGGCAGCTTGTCACAGGCGTGGAATATGCCGGTTTTGATCTTATCGGCATTGAATGATTCCCTTCTGCCGTCGCGCTTGACCACAATCAGCGGCATCATTTCCACTTTTTCATAGGTGGTAAACCGGCGTCCGCAGTTAATGCATTCACGTCTTCTGCGGATGCTCAGTCCGTCCTCCGTCGGCCGGGAATCGATAACCTTGCTGTCTACACAGTCACAAAACTGACACTTCATTTCTCAGAACCTCCCGTCACAGTGAAGCCAGATCGCCGTACAGATCCTTTACCGCCGGATACAGCTTTTTGAATACCTTATATACTTCCGCGTACTTCGGAACGTTTTCTTCAATCGGTTCCTGGGCCGGATTGACATGAATCATGGCACGGCAGGCTTCCTGCACGCTGCTGTACAGGCCGGCGCCTACGCCCGCCAGGATCGCGACGCCCAGAGCGGGGCCTTCGGTATTAACGGTCGTGGCAACGGGGCAGTTCATCACATCCGCCAGCATCTGGCGCCACAGCGGGCTCTTTCCGCCGCCGCCGCAGGCCAGCATGGTTTCGGGAGCGACACCCATTTCCGCCAGCACACCCAGGCAGTCATTCAGTGAATAGGTTACGCCTTCCATCACAGCGCGGAGCAGGTCACGGCGCTGATGCATCGCGCTCAGACCGAAGAACACACCGCGGCAGTCCGAATCCAGATGCGGGGTACGTTCGCCCATCAGATACGGCGCGTAGATCAGCTTGTTGGCTCCGATGGGGCTCTTGGCGGCTTCCTGGTTGGTCAGGTCATAGGTATCCACACCCATCGCTTCGGCAGCGGTCTTTTCAGCCGCGCAGAAATTGTCGCGGAACCATTTCAGGCTCAGTCCGGCAGCCTGTGTTACGCCCATCACATGCCACGCGCCGGGTACGGCGCAGCAGAAAGTATGCACGCGGCCTTTGGGATCAATCGCCAGTTTGTCCGTATGCGCGAACACCACGCCGGATGTACCGATCGTCGTAAAGGCTTTTCCGTCTTCAACAACGCCCGTGCCCACAGCCGCGGCGGCGTTGTCTCCGGCGCCGCCGACAACCAGCGTATTCACGCTCAGTCCGGTCAGCGCGGCAGCCTTTTCAGAGATATGTCCGGTCACTTCACAGCTCTCATAAACCTTCGCGAGCATATTCTTGTCAATATCAAGAATACCAAGCAGTTCATCACTCCAGCAGCGGTTCGGCACATCCAGCATCTGCATGCCGGAAGCGTCGCTCACTTCGGTGGCGAAGTCACCCGTCAGCATAAAGCGTACATAATCCTTCGGCAGCAGCACATGCTTGCAGCGGGCGTAATTTTCCGGTTCATGGTTGCGCACCCATACAAGCTTGCTCAGGGTGAAACCGGGCAGCGCCGGATTGGCGGTAATCCGGATCAGATTCTCGTAACCGACTTTGGCCGTGATCTCTTCACATTCCTTCGCGGTACGCTGGTCACACCAGATGATGCTCTTCCGGATCACTTCGTCGTTCTCATCCAGCATCACAAGGCCGTGCATCTGGCCGCTGATACCGAGAGAAACAACATCATCCTTGTTTACGCCCGATTTTTCAAGCACTGTCCGGATCGTGGCAACCGCGGCGTTGTACCAGTCGGCCGGATCCTGTTCCGCCCAGCCGTTCTGGGGCTGATACATCGGATACTCAACAGTGGAGGAAGCGATTCCCTTGCCTGTCTGATCAAACAATACGGTTTTGGTACCGGAGGTGCCGAGGTCAATACCGAGAACGTATTTCATAGCAAAAACCCCTCTGTCCTGTAGTTTTTAAATGGGTATACACTCTATTTATTATAGTTTCCTGCTTCCTTGATTGTCAAGGAGTTTCCGTATGTACGAACAAATTTGGAACAGCAACGCATATGAAAAGCGCGCCCCGTGAAGGGGCGCGCCCTGATAATCTGAATATCAGAATCTCAGTTAAGGATTATTCGGCGGGAGCTTCTTCAGCAGCTTCTTCAGCAGCGGCAGCAGCAGCTTCAGCTTCAGCAGCCTGCTTGGCAGCCAGTTCTTCGGGCGTCATGTCGCCGTTGAACACAGCGCACTTGTCCAGCCAGGCGGGCATAGCGGCTTCCACGATTTCCGCGGGAGTGCCGGCCCACAGGTTCCACATGAGGTTGGAGCCGATGGTGTCATTGTTGGAGCCCAGCAGGAACACGTTGTGGGGAACACCGTGCTCGGGCTTCATCATTTCGAAGTAGGTCTCATCAACAGCGCGCTCGTCGGTGTAGTTGTACTTGTTGCCGATCCAGGCATCCTCGTCGTCAACGCCGGGGGTAGGCTCGGTGTACAGATCGTACAGCTGCTGGAGCTTCAGAGAGGTGGCATCATCATACACAGCGGGGATAACAGTGATGTTATCGCAAACCATGTACAGATAGTTGTCAGCCTTGGGTCCCTTGGGGAACATCACGCAGCCCCACTCGTCTTCCATGTCAGCCATTTCAGAGTTGTCGTTGTAGCCCTGCCAGGTCTGGCCGGCATAGAAAGCAGTGGTGCCCTGCTTCCAGTAATCTTTGAACCAGTCCCAGTTGGAGCCTTCGGGCTGGGGAG
>JAKSQH010000046.1 GCA_024404245.1 Clostridia bacterium | reverse complement strand
CCGGCGCCGCATTCCGCGTATACGCGCGCGGCCGGGAATTCGGCGCGGATACGCGTAAGCACCTCCCGCGGCATCCTGTACAGATCCGGAAAATGATCCGGTACCGCAAGGGTAAGCATAACGCCTTTACCGTATGTTTCACGCAGCAGCAGGCCGAAGCTTTCTTCCGTTCCGTTGACCTTTGCCAGCGCCCACGCGGCATTGTTCCTGAACTCGCACACGGGAACCGTCACCGTATCCCTCCCCCGCGGGTACAGAATCTCATTCCGTCCGGTTGCCGTTTCCACGCGGTATTGACAGCCGGATGCCTTTCTGCCGGTAAACAGTATGGATGTAATCCTCCGTATTCCTTTATCAATTGTCGCTTCAACGAAGCCGGATGTCACCAGTGCCCGGCCGCCCGCGGCAAGATATTTCTCCAGTTTACTCACAACATCCGCGTCGCAGGCGGATGAACGGGTCAGCAAAACAGCTTCCGCGTTTTCAAGCCAGTACGGCGTACACATCACCGGCAGCCCGCACATACCGAGAAAATCCTGTATATTATCCTCGCCGCGGCAGTTATCCGGCAGATAGCACTGTATACCGACAGGTTTCCCGCAGTAATCCAGCGCGTCATCCAGCCTGTCCAGCGCGAATCCGAGTGCCGGAACAAACCGGTTTCCGGTCAGTGCCTGAAAGCAGAACATCATCAGTTCCTTCGGCTTCGAAAACGCCGTCAGCATCGCCTGCTCCACATACTGCTCCGTAACACGCAGGTCAAAAGGATCAAACCAGCCGCCGCCGTTGCGCCCAGGACACATATTCTCAAAGTATGTCATCAGCGAATAGCTCAGATAGCGCGGCAGGTGCTGATCCGTTGTTACCGTATCGCGTGCTTCGGTACCGGTATACACCATGTCAAATAAATCACGCTGTTTTTCCGGATTATATCCCGTTTCCTGATAACTTTCGGCCCAGTTGGGATACTTGATCGTGACCCGGCAGTCGGGATTGACCTTTTTCGCCGGACCGATGATATACTCACGGCTGACTCTTTCCATCAGATCCAGCCTGTACTCCTGCCATCTTCCGTCCGTTATGCCGTGCGCCGCGTTATAAGCGTCACGCCGGGCGCGGCACGCGTCGCATGTGCAGTTGGTAAAAAAGAAGTCATCAATAATGAATTCATTGAACAGACCGCCGATATACGCGCATACTTCGGTCAGTCGTTCCGTCATTTTCCGGTCATTATAGCAGAATGTATCAAACAGGCGTTGTTTCGGTTCATCCCCGTCCGGCGTCATGATTGTGGTAGTGATTCCGCCGGCCACCTCGACCCCGTGCTTTTCAAATGTCTCACGGCACATCATCACATGATCCCGGTCAGCCAGCACACCGGACCGCCACGGTTCCAGATAAACCTTATCCACTCTCATGTATTTTTCGAAAAAAGCGATGTCCTTTTCCAGCTGTTCGCGGTCCGCGTGCGCGGTACCTTGCGCGACAAAGTAATAAACAAGCCTGAAATTCCTGTAATTGCCCATAATGACGTTTCCCCCCGAAATATCTTGTTTTCGCCCTTTTCCGCATTCATGATAGCATCATATGTGTAAAAATAAATGCGTTATATTGCGTGAAAATCTTAAAAAATCTTGTCATTTTTTGTATGTACAAATAATCCAACGGTGCTATAATACCCGCGATACACGCAATGACAACACTGGCGTACGGCGCCTCGGCACCGGTTAACGCGGAAAGGCTTTCACCATGCGCAAAGATGATAAAAGACCGGGCAAGATCGGGTTCCTGTGGGAAAACATGTCAGGTCTGCGAATCGTGTTCATCATCTCGCTGTTCGGGACGCTCGTCTATAACACCCTTCAGCTGACCGTACCCTACTTTTCCGGCCAGATTACCGATCTTTTCCTCAGCGGGCCGAACGCGGCCGACAATCTCGCGAATCACCGTGACCTGCTCTGGAAGCTGATTGCCGGCATGATTCTGATCACCGTGTTCAGGGTCATTGTGGTTTATCTTGACTGCATGGGATTCGAGCATGTATCCCAGCATGCTCTGTACCGCATCAGAAATACACTGTTTGAGAAGATTGAGCATCAGGATATGACATTCTACGCCACCTACCGCACGGGTGACCTGATGACCCGCCTCACCGGTGACCTGAACGCGGTGCGGCATATGATCGCGTGGGTTCTGCGAATGATCCTGCAGTGTTCTTCCCTGTTTCTGGCTACATTCATCTATTTCTTCATGATGGACTGGCTGCTCGCCGTAAGCATCGTGGCGCTGTCTCCGGTCATTTTCATGATTGTCTATAGGTTCCGTCTGAAGGTCAAGCCGATGCACGTCAGCCTGCGTGAAAAATTCGCGAACATGAACACGGTCGCGCAGGAGAATATCTCCGGCAACCGCGTTGTACGTGCTTTTGCCCGTGAGGATTACGAGATTGACAAGTTCGATGACATCAATAAGGATTACATGGAAACCGCCCGCGCAACGGATATGACCTGGGTAAAGTACTTCCCTGCCATTGAAGCCTGTGCCTGCCTGCTTCCTGTCATTCTGCTTGTAGTCGGCGGTCTGTTTATTATTTCTGGCAGAATCACCACCGGCGAATATGTATCCTTCTCAGGTCTGATCTGGGCAATCAGCAACCCCATGCGTCAGCTTGGCAGTATTCTGAATGAGTTCCAGCGTTTCAGCGCCGCGGCGGACAAAATTATGGAAATCTGGTACGCCGAACCCGGAATCCGCGATCCCGAGGTGCCGGTTGACCATCCCGGCCGTTTTCAGGGCAAGGTGGAATTCCGCGATGTATCATTCCAGTACAGTGACGGCACCTACCCGGTGCTGAAGCATATCAGCTTCACCGCGGAACCCGGTCAGACCGTTGCCATCATGGGTGAAACAGGATGCGGCAAAACGAGCCTGATCAACCTGATTCCGCGTTTCTTTGATCCCACCGAAGGTCAGGTGCTGATCGACGGGATTGATGTATCCACAATGCAGCTTCAGCAGCTGCGCAAAAATATCGGTCTGGCTACACAGGATGTACTGCTGTATTCCGACACGGTTGAGGATAATATCGCTTACGGTGATCTTAACCTGACCGAACCCCAGGTGGAAAAATACGCGCGTCTTTCCGCGGCGGCAAGGTTTATCAGCCATCTGCCGGAAGGCTACGCGACCATCATCGGTGAGCGCGGTACCGGTTTGTCCGGCGGGCAGAAGCAGAGGATTTCGCTTGCCCGCGCGCTCGCAATTGAACCGTCTGTTCTGATTCTGGATGACACCACCTCCGCGGTTGACCTGGAAACCGAAAAGATGATTCAGCAGGGTCTGCGTGAGCTGGATTTCAACTGTACAAAGCTGATCATCGCGCAGCGTATCTCAACCACCCGCACCGCGGATAAGATTATTATCCTGCAGAACGGTGAGATCACCGAGAGCGGAACACATGAAGAACTGATCGCTAAAAAAGGTTACTACTATGAGCTGGTCAAACTTCAGACCGGTCTTGACCGCGAGCTTGAAGAGCTGATCCGCAGAACGGCGGACCGGGCTGCGGCAAACGGAAAGGAGGCGAACTGACCGTGGCAAAGCGCAAGAATACCTTCCGTCAGGACGAGGCACTTGAAACTCCGTTTGATATCCGTCATCTGAAACGCGCCGGCGTTTATGTGGTCAAATACAAAAAGCAGATGCTGATCGCCTTCCTGCTCAGCGCGATCGCGGGCATCACCGCGCTGTTTGATCCCATCATTGTGCAGAACGCGCTTGACGTTGCCATTCCGGAAGGCAACAAAAAAATGCTGATCTGGCTCGCCATTGCCCTTATCGGCACATACGCCGTTTCGATCGTGTTCGCGGTCATCCGGTCAAAAATCATGATCCGGGTCAGCCAGAAGATTATCTACGATATCCGCAAAGACCTTTTCGCGCATCTGCAGGCACTGCCTTTCCAGTACTACGACGACCGTCCTCACGGAAAGATTCTGATCCGCGTGGTCAACTACGTGAACTCCGTATCGGACATGCTGTCAAACGGGCTGATCAATCTGGTGCTGGAAATCTTCAACCTGATCTTCATTATCGTTTTCATGTTAGCGGTGGATGTGGATCTGTCCATTGTGATCCTGTGCGGTGTTCCGGTTCTTGCGGTTTTCCTGCTCTGGATCAAGAACAAGCAGCGTAAAGCCTGGCAGCAGGTCAGCAATAAGAATTCCAACCTGAATGCCTACCTGCAGGAGAATATCTCCGGCGCCCGCGTAACACAGATCTTTGCCCGTGAAGATGAAAACGCGCGTATTTTTACCGAACTGTCGGAAAAATGCCGTCAGACATGGCTTACGGCATGCCGCTGGTCCAATCTTGTATGGCCGGGTATCGATACCATCGCGGTCTTCATCCGCGCCGCCATCTTTATCTTCGGTCTGGTCATCTTTGCCGCCACGGATACAACAGCCGGTAAGAGCGTCGGTGTGATTATCTCCATGGCAAGCTACGCCAGCCGTTTCTGGCAGCCCATTATGAACCTGGGCAATATTTTCAACAACTTCATCAATAACACCGCTTACCTGGAACGTATATTTGAAACGATGGATGAACCCGTAACCGTGAAGGACGCTCCGGACGCAAAGCCGATCGGCGAAGTCGCCGGCGCGGTGGAATTTGAGAATGTCTGCTTCTCATATGAAGAAGGCAAGGAAATCCTGCACAACGTATCATTCAAAGTCGCGCCGGGCGAAAGCGTCGCGCTGGTCGGTCCCACGGGAGCTGGCAAGAGCACGATTGTAAATCTGATTTCCCGTTTCTATAATGTAAACAGCGGCCGTATTCTCATCGACGGACAGGATATCGCCCATGTAACGCTCAATTCCCTGCGTTCGGCCATGGGTATAATGATGCAGGACAGCTTCATCTTCTCCGGCACGATTGCCGATAATATCCGTTACGGCAAGCTGGACGCGACCGATGAGGAAATCCGCGCCGCGGCATCCACAGTCTGTGCGGACGCGTTCATTTCCCGTATGCCGGACGGGTATGAAAGTGAAGTACATGAACGCGGTTCACTGCTCAGCCAGGGGCAGAAACAGCTGGTCAGCTTTGCCCGTACCCTGCTCAGTTCTCCGAAGATTCTGATTCTCGACGAAGCGACATCCTCAATTGACGTACAGACGGAAAAAGCACTTCAGGAAGGTCTGAACGCCATGCTGAAGGGGCGCACCAGCTTCATTATCGCGCACCGCCTGTCCACAATCCGCGGCTGTGACCGTATCATGTATATTGACGAGGGCGGCATCATCGAAACAGGTACCCATGAAGAACTGATGGCCGCGCGCGGCGCGTACTACAAACTGTATACCGCGCAGCTGGAGGATGTTCTCTGATTTTCCGGTCTGACACGGGAGCTGTGAAGAAAGGATTGAAAACTCCTGCTTCACAGCTCCTTTTATATTGGCATTTATCCGGTATTCCGCAACATACAGCGAGCGGGAATGAATGAAAAACAGTTCCGTGCCCGCGGGCAGCGGCCGCGGATACCGAAATATACCCGATCAGCCATAAAATGGTTAATGCTTGAAAAAAACAGTATTTTGACGTACAATGCAAATGTGGAATAATCCCTTATTTATCATTTATTCAAGGGAGGCTAATTTATGGATTATGTCTTTATGACAGACAGTGACAGCGATCTTCCGTACGCTCTGAAGGAGCAGTATGACATTCCCGTTGTCTACATGCCGTACGCGCTGAACGGCAAGGAATACTTTGATGACCTCGGCCAGACAATCGACCATAAGAGCTACTTCGACAGTATGCGCGCCGGCGCTGTACCGGTAACCTCCGCCCTCAATGAGCCGACCTATATGGAATACTTTGAGCCTGTCATGGAGCAGGGAAAGGATCTCCTTTTCGTTGCTTTCTCAAGTCAGCTCAGCTGCACTCTTCGCGCGGTATATAACGTCCGTGACGAACTGCTCGCGAAGTATCCCGAACGTAAGTTTATCGTTGTTGACACACTGAGCATTTCCGGGCCGATGACGCTTTTGATACTCAAGGCGCATGAAATGTACCGTGCCGGAAAGTCCATAGAGGAAGTCGCTTCATGGCTGGAAGCCAACAAGCTCCGCGCCCAGGCATTCTTCACCGTGGATGACCTGGTTTATCTCAAGCGCGGCGGAAGGATCTCATCCGCTGCCGCCGCTGTCGGTTCCCTGCTCGATCTTAAACCGATCATCACTGAGACCAAAGAAGGAAAGCTTGAAAGTATTGACAAGGTCCGCGGCCGTCGTAAGGCCATGAGCTACATTGTCGAAAAAACGCTGGAAAACATCGGGGATCCGAATGAATCCTTCGGTATGGTCCTGCACGCAGGCGCTCCGGAAGACGCGGAACGGCTCAAAAAGATGATTTCCGAGAAACTGCCGGAAATGGAGATCCGCATCGAAAATGTCGGCCCCGTCATCGGCGCCCACTGCGGTCCCGGAACACTTGCCTTTGTTTTCATGGGGAAAGAGCGCCAATACTGATTACCTGAAAAACTGCTGTCTCATTTTGAGGCAGCTTTTTTTCGCCGTGTCGTAAGCCGGGCCCCGCGCCGATCCTGTGGACACGCGATACTGAAAACCGCAACGGAAAGCCCGCCGGAAGACAGACAGGAAAATGTGCCTGACACAGCCGCCAACGGCATCAACCGGACCGGAAAGGAAAACAAGCAGACGCAGGAAGATCAACATACTTGACAAAAAAGGTTCAGGAAAGCTATGATTCGTTTCTGAACGGAGATGGTGGAATGACACGGAATGATCTGACTCCGCGGTACGCGGTAATCCAGTTTTTCTTTTGGGTCTGCTTCGCGGGGATCGTGGCATTTTCCAGTGTATATCTGCTGGACAGAGGACTGACAAACACTGAGATCGGTTTGATGATTGCGGTCAGCGGAGCGCTGGCGGCGCTGTTGCAGCCGCTGATGGGAGTCGTCATGGACCGGTTCCCGCATCTGACGGGACCCGGACTGCTGGCGCGTTTCTTTGGGCTGCTGGTGGCTGACACACTGGTGTTGATCCTGTTTCCGCGTCTCAGTCTGCTTTGGACAGCGCTTTTTTACGGGTTGACGGTGACGGTGGCACAACTGTGCCAGAGTCTGCTGAACGTAATCGGCGTGGACAGTATGAGTCACGGAAACACGCTGAATTTCAATACAGCCAGGGCAATCGGCTCGCTGGGTTATGCCGCGGCCGCGTGGGGAATCGGCGAAATGGCGGCAAAACTGCCGCTGTTTACGGTACCGCTGACGGTCGCGGTGTCAGCCGGGATCGTTGCGGTCATGGCAGCTTCCTATCCGTTGAAAGGCACAGACAAAGACAAACAGGAGAAGATCGCGCGCGAGTCGACCGGCCCCGTCGCTTTTCTGAAAGAATATCCCGTATTCCTGATCCTTTTGCCGGCACTGATCATGATCTACTTCGGTCATTCCGTGCTGAACACATTTACCTTGCAGATCGTTCAACGATTTGGCGCCGGCAGCGCGGAAATGGGAACCGCGACCGCGATCGCCGCGGTTTGTGAACTGGTAACGGTGTTATGCTTCGGGCTCTTCCGTAAGCGTTTCCGAATCAACGTTCTGCTCTGCTTCAGCGGGATCGCGTTTACGCTGAAGGCGATCCTTTCCGCGATGGCGCGCTCCGTGATCGCGTTCAATCTGGTGCAGATGTGCCAGATGCTCGCATGGGGCATTATGTGTGTGGCAATCGTATACTATGTCAATGAAACAATTCCGAAAAAAGATCGTGCAAAAGGACAGACATACGCGGGCATGACACTGACGGCGGCCAACGTCCTTTCCGCCGTGATCGGCGGGCGGATGATTGATGTCTCGGGTATCGGAAGTCTGATCTGGGTCGGAATCCTTGTCAGCGCATGCGGAAGCATATTGATGATTCTGGCAATGACAAGGAACAGCAGGGAAATAAACAGTGCTGAGGAGGAAGCGGAATGAAGCGGATCTGGTTACTCGGCGATTCAGTAAGGATGCAGATCCAGCCCGCGGTGGCGGAAATGCTGAAAGGAGCGGCGGAAGTGAGCGGTCCCGAGGAGAACGGGCGCTGGTCCGGCTATATGCTTAACTCGCTGCGCTTCTGGCTGCCGCAATTGCCCGTGCCGGATATCGTGCAGTGGAACTGCGGCCTGTGGGATATGGGGGATGACTATCAGGAAGGCCGGCACTTTACGCCGCCGGATCTTTATGAAGAAACCTGTCACCGCCTGTGCCGTGTATTGAGAAAGGTGACGGAAAAACCGGATCTCCGTATCGTAATCGCGACAACCACACCCACGCTGATCCCCGATCACCGTGATATCGGGCTGTATAATGACATTCTGAAAAAGGTCGCGCGCGAAGAAAACGCGACCGTGAATGATCTTTACGCCGTGGTGAACGGCCATACGGACACGATGGTCGGCAGTGACCGCATTCACCTGACACCGGAAGGCGTGCAGGCCGTAGCCCGGAAAACGGCAGAATGTCTGAAAGAAATATTATAAAGGGACTGCCTCTGATGATCTTCCGGATCATTTTGAGGCGTCCCCTCATTTTTACAGCCATTTATTTTTTATATAACCGTCCAGATTTCCGTACTCACTCACCGTGATACTGTCAATATCCAGATATTCCATGACCGCCAGCAGAATACACATACCGTGCACCACGATATCCGCTCTGCCGGGCTGCAGTCCGGGCAGCTTCAACCGTTCTTTCAGCGGCATGTCGGACAGCAGTTCGGTATACTTCCGCACATCCTCACGGTTAATTCCGGTGCCGTGCATATATGTCCGGTCGGTCCACCGTATACATTTGATCATCGCGGCCAGCGTCGTGAATGTTCCGCCGGTGCCGTACCATTTACCGGGTACCGGCATGTCCGGATGAAGTGCCGCTTCCTCCTTCAGTATTTCAGTCGCTGCCGCCATCACCACCGGCACATCCTCCGGACCGTTAATCTGAAGAAGATTAAACAGCCGAACCGCGCCCATCTGGCAACTCATCGCGGTCCGGATATCCGCCCCTTCTCCTACAACAAGCTCCGTTGAACCTCCGCCGATGTCGATCACACCGCACATTCCTTCCCCCGTCGCGCCCATAAAGGACAGCGATGCTTCCTCCTCGCCGCTGATAATCTGCAGTCTGAGACCTGTAACTGCTTCAATCATCGCGATGAATTCCTCACCGTTGGCGGCGTCACGGCTCGCGCTTGTGGCGAATATATCCACTTCCTCCGCGCCCGCTTCCGCAGCGCCGCGAGCCATCCGTGCCACGGCATCCGCGGTTTTCCGCATGCTCTCACCGCTCAGGAATCCGCGATCATCAAGCCCCGCGAACAAGCGGGTCCCTTCACGGTCCCGCCGGATTCGGGTCATTTTGCCGTCGGCCACATCGGCGATCAGCATCCTGACCGAGTTAGAACCGATACCAATGACTGCCGTTCTCATCAAAAGCAACCTCCGATATAAACAAAAGGATCCCCTGAGAGGGATCCTCAATCTGCCATTTCATCCATCAGAATCTGCAATTCCGCCGGTGTATAAGCGCCGAGCGCTTCCGGGTTAGTGAATTCAAAGCGCAGTTCACCTTTCTGCACATAGGAATACATCACGCGCGCGCTGTTCTCTACATACGCGTTGGTGCCCACAGTCTCCATCTCAGCCGTCAGATCCTTATTCAGGTTCTGAAGATCAATCAGTGCGGCCTGTCTGGCGTTGTATTCATCATTCTTCTGATTCAGGATATTTTGCAGAACCGTGTGAATGATCAGAAAAGCGACAATAAGCATACCGCACACTATGACAATGCCTTTCCACGTCATTGTACGCCGCATGCCCGTCTCCCCTTTCCGCTTTCTGCTATTCTATCATATCATGCCGATCTTTATCAACAATTTCCGTTACTTTCAACACACCGTTTTCCACATGAAACCGGATACGCTTTCCGCCGAATTCAAAAGCATATTCACGGTTCGGATCATCCTGATACGCGGGCCGCGGATCTTCGCGCAGTATGCCCTCCAGCGCGTCAATCTTGTCAGCGGGCATCCGGTTCCGCAGAAACGCGGGTATTTCAACCGCAACCGTTCTTTTCACGGTTCTGTCTGTAAACCCTCCGGTCGCGTCCGGGCGGATATCCACATACGGCAGATACGGCTTAATGTCATAAACCGGCGTCCCGTTCAACATATCACCGCCGGAAATGCGAAGCACCGTCCCTTCCGTCCCGTGGCGGATTTCCAGCAGTCTGACACAGCTCAACCCGATCGGGTTCGGTCTGTATGGTGACCTTGTCGCGAACACGCCGATTCTTGTATTGCCTCCGAGCCGCGGAGGACGCACGGTGGGTGACCATTCCCTGCCTGCATTTTCGTGAAAGCCCCATATCACCCAGATATGCGAATATTCTTTCAGGCCGCGGAAAGCCTCCTCAACACAGTATTCCGGTTCAAAAACGATCTCAGCGCTGAGTGCGTCAACCAGTCCGCTCTGCCGCGGAATACCGAATTTTCCGTTGAAGTCACTTCGAATCCTGGCAATAATCTCCACCGGTACCCCTTCTTTCCGCATTTTCATCGGTCTTTGTTCAATGCTATTATTATAATCATTGAAAAGCTATGCGTAAACACTCACTTTTTTACGGTGTGCAAACGTTTTCATCTTGCGGATACCTTCCGGTTATGCTATCATGAAGATAGAAATACATGAAGGCATATCCTGCCGGAGGAGGCTATCACATGCAATACGGCTATTTTGACGAGAAAGCCCGTGAATATGTCATCACCAACCCTGACACACCCGCCCCGTGGGCCAATTACCTCGGTTCCCCGGCGTACGGCGCGATTGTCACAGTCAACGCGGGTGGCTACAGCTTCGTTCAGAGCGGTGCCGCCGGCCGCATCATCCGTTATGTTTTCAATCAGTTTGACGAGCCCGGCCGTTATATCTATCTGCGCGATGAAGAAACCGGCGATTTCTGGACAGCGACCTGGAAGCCCGTCAAAAAGCCGCTGGATGAGTATAAAACCGAATGCCGCCACGGTACGAGCTATACCGAGTTTACCAGTGAGTACAACGGCATCCGCACAAAAGCGCTGTACTATGTTCCCATGAACGCGACGCACGAAGTATGGCGCATCAAGGTGGAAAATATGACTGACCGGCCCCGCCGCATCAGTGTTTTCGGCTACTGCGAGCTGACCTGTGAAAGCTTCTATACGCAGGATCTGGTCAACATGCAGTATACGCAGTTTATTACCCGTACTGACTTCATGCAGGATCATATTCTGCAGCGTATCAACGAAAACTGTCACCGCAACCCGGACGGTTCCAACGGAAGCGAGCGCTTCTTCGGCATTGCCGGTGCGCCGGTTGTCAGCTATACCGGCCGCCGTGAGCAGTTCCTCGGCCGCAACCGGTTTGACGCGCCGCAGGCCGTGGTAAACGGTGCTTGCGATAACACGCTCAACTACAACGGAAATCCCTGCGGGGCTCTGCATGTCAGCCTGCCGCTCGCAGCCGGTGAAACGAAATCCGCTGCTTTCCTGCTTGGCCAGAAAACCGAAAATCAAGCCCGTGCTCTGCTCGACCGGTATCAGGATGTTGATTCCGCGGTCAACACCGAGCTCAGCGAACTGATCACCTACTGGCACGGCGAACTGGAAAACCTGAAGATCAATACCCCCGATGACCGTTTCAACGCCATGGTAAATACCTGGAACGCTTTCCAGTGCTTCACAACCTTTGTATGGAGCCGCGCCGCGAGCCTGATCTACTGCGGCGAGCGCAACGGCTACGGCTACCGTGATACGGTTCAGGATATTCAGGGTATCATCCATCTTGATCCGGAACTGGCCCGCAAGCAGCTGACATTCATGCTCAGCGCACAGGTGCATCACGGTGCAGGTCTGCCGCTGGTCAAATACTCGCATAATCCCGGGCATGAGGATACTCCCGAGCAGGAATCCTACGTGCGTGAAACCGGTCATCCGCATTATCGCGCGGATGACGCGCTGTGGCTCTTCCCCACGGTGTACAAGTATATTGCCGAAACCGGCAATACCGCCTATCTTGATGAGGAAATCCCGTTTGCCGATAAAGACAGCGGAACTGTGCGTGAGCATCTGAAGCGCGCGATTGATTTCAGCATGAATCACCTTGGTACGCACGGCATGCCCGCCGGTCTCCATGCTGACTGGAATGACTGCCTGCGTCTCGGTGCCACGGGTGAAAGCACATTCGTCGCCTTCCAGCTGTATTACGCTCTCCGCATCATGCAGGAATTCTGCGAGAATGAACCGGACTATATTGCCTATCTGAAGGAAACAGCCGAAAACCTGCTCGCCATCATCAACAGATACTGTTTCGAAGATGACCGTTTCATCCGCGGCTACACCGAGGACGGACAGATCATCGGCAGCAAAAAGGATAAAGAAGCCAGCATGTGGCTGAACCCGCAAAGCTGGGCTGTTATCAGCCGCGGCGCCACACCGGAGCAGGCTGACATAATCATGCAAACCGCGTTTGAAAAGCTGAATACGCCCTACGGTCTGGAGGTCATGAATCCCAGCTATCGCAACGAAGCGTTTGACGGTGCCAGAATGATTCTGTTCAACCCCGGCACAAAGGAAAACGGCGGTATCTTCTGTCAGATTCAGGGCTGGGCAATTCTCGCCGAGGCATTGCTTGGACACGGTGATCGCGCTTTCCGGTACTTTGCCGAAAGCAGTCCTGCCTCCTTCAATGATGACGCGGACCGCCGCGTAATCGAACCCTATGTGCACGGCCAGTTTATCGAAGGTCATGAAAGTCCTTTCGCCGGCCGCAGTCATGTCCACTGGCTGACCGGTACCGCCAGCACCGTAATGGTCGGCTGTGTCGAAGGTATCCTCGGTCTCCGTCCCACACCCAAGGGCATCGTGATTGCCCCGGCTATCCCGGCTGAATGGGATGGATTTACAATGACCAAGAAGTTCCGCGGCAAAACGCTGAATATCACGGTTGACAACAGCGCGCATCATGAGGGCAATCCCACTGCGTATATTCTGAACGGTATCAGGCGCGATGCCGGTCTGATCACCGAAAGCGAACTGAATGACGTGAATGACATTACCGTCATCATGTAATTCCAATCTATGCACACCGGGGCGAAGCTGTTTATGCAGCTTCGCCCTTTTAATGTATGATCTGTAATCCCGCCTGAAAATGCCGCGGTCACCGGTATATACACAGCATTTGAATTTGCACGTAAAAAAGCTCCCCGTCACCGGGGAGCTGTCGCGTTTGTTCAGTTGTTCGCGAATGTTCTGATTCTGATAATACCGGGAATAGCCGCCAGAAGATCAAGCGCGTCCTGGCTCGGCAGCTCTGCCATTTCCATCACGGTCACAGCCATATCCTTACGGCTCTTGTTAATCATGGTGTCAATGTTGATACCTTCCTTGGCGGCGGCGGAAGCAATGGAACTTACCATGTTCGGGATGTTCTCATGCAGCACCAGAACGCGTGCGGAATCGGTAGGATCAAGCTGCAGTTCGGGATAGTTCACACTGTTGTGGATGCAACCGGTCTCCAGATAATTGCGGATCTCGGCGGCAGCCATGCTGGCGCAGTTGTCTTCACTTTCAGGTGTGGATGCTCCCAGGTGAGGAATGCACACAACATGCTCAACACCCAGCAATTCGTCATTCGGGAAGTCCGTCACATAGCTGGCAACACGTCCGGAAGCAAGCGCATCCTTCAGCGCGGCATTGTCAGCCAGCTCGCCGCGGCTGAAATTCAGGATACCGACACCGGGCTTCATGCGGGCAATCTTGTCCTCATTGATAGTTCCCTTGGTCTGATCGTTCAGCGGGATATGGAAGGTGATATAATCCGCCTTTGCAAACACTTCATCCATATTCGCGGCGCGATGAACGGTGGAGCTCAGGCTCCATGCGCTTTCAACGGAGATGTAAGGGTCGTAGCCGATAACATTCATACCGAGACCGCGGCCGGCGATGTTGGCGACAAGCGCGCCGATGGCGCCCAGACCGATAACGCCCAGTGTCTTTCCGCGCAGCTCGTGTCCTACAAACTGACCCTTGCCTTTTTCAACAAGCTTGGCAACCTCAGCGCCCTGACCCTTCAGCGTCATAGCCCATTCGATACCGCCCGCGATGTTGCGACCGCTCATCAGCAGACCCGCGGTCACCAGTTCGGCAACAGCGTTGGCGTTTGCGCCGGGGGTGTTGAAAACCACAATACCTTCTTTGGAGCAACGGTCCAGCGGGATATTGTTCACACCGGCACCGGCACGCGCGATCGCCTGCAGGTTGCTGTTGAACTCCATATCATGCATCGCGGCACTGCGTACCAGAATTCCGTCCGGAACAGGCTCGTCCTTGCTCACGGTATAGGCATCCGCGCTCAGCTGGCTGTAGATGATATCACTGATCGCGTTCAACGTCTTGATCTTATACATTCTTCTTCTCCTCCATGTTCCGGTTTCTCTTCATGAAACCTGCTGATGGGGTTATTACGCGTTTTCCGTCTCGAATTTCTTCATAAAGGCGATCAGCTTCTGTACGCCTTCAACAGGCATCGCGTTGTAGATACTGGCACGCATGCCGCCCACGGAACGATGTCCCTTCAGGTTTACAAGACCTTCCGCCGCGGCAGCCTTCACAAAAGCAGCGTCCTTATCGGCGTCACCGGTCACGAAGGTCACATTCATGCGGCTGCGGTACTTGGGCTGAGCGGTCGGTTTGAACAGTTTGCTGTTGTCCAGGAAATCATACAGCATAGCGGCTTTTTCAATGTTGACCTTTTCGATTGCCTTTACACCGCCGATGCTCTTCAGCCACTCAAAGGTCAGTCCGGCCAGATAGATACCCCAGGTATTGGGTGTGTTATACATACTGCCTGCCTTGGCCTGTACTTCCCAGTTAAGCAGCTTCGGGCAGATATCCTTGGCACGGCCGAGCAGATCCTTGCGTACAATCAGCAGGCACAGTCCGCTGGGACCGATATTCTTCTGGGCGCCGGCATAGATGACACCGAACTTGGTAACATCCAGCTCCTCGCTCAGGATCATACTGCTGGTATCGGCGACAAGAGGCGCCTTGGTCACGGGCAGTTCCACGTAGCGGGTGCCGTAGATGGTATTGTTGGTGGTGATATGGACATAGTCCGCGTCATCATCAAACTTAATACCGGCCAGATCCGGAACATAGGTATAAACATCATCACGGCTGGAAGCAACAACGTTCACTTCACCGTAGCGTTTGGCCTCTTCCGCCGCCAGATGCGCGAAGTTACCGGAATCGATGTAGTCGGCTTTGCCGTTCACCATCAGATTCAGCGGAACCGCGGAAAACTGCTGGGTCGCGCCGCCCTGAAGGAAAATGACTTCATAATCCTCCGGGATATTCATCAGTTCGCGAACATCGGCAACCGTCTTATCGTATATATCGGTATACATCTTGCTGCGATGGCTCATTTCCATAACGGACATGCCGGTGGAACCGTAAGCAACAAGATCCTTCTGGGCTTTTTCAAGCACAGGCAGCGCCAGCATTGAGGGTCCCGGAGAAAAATTATAAACACGATCCATAATGAGAACCTCCTTTAATCTGTGGGACATTTTTGTCCCTGCGGGCTAATTTCTAACCGCTGTGGTTATTATCACGCATTCCGTTCCCAAAAGCAAGCAAAATACACGGTAAAAACATAAGGACGCCGAAGATTTTCATCTTCGGCGTCCACTGTGATTAAGGGTTTACTCGAAGCACTCACCGGTTTCGGCTCCGCAGCCGGGAGCTCCCAGAGGTGTTTCGTAATCCGTAATAATGATGGTGCCTGTTCCGTAGTAGACAGTCACAACCATATCATGTGCGGGCATGCTGCCCTTCACGGTTCCGACGCTCGGGGTCTTGTCAGCAACCTTCGGCGATACAACCTCGTAATAATCGCCGATCTTCAGGCCGCCCTGGTAATAGGTGCTTGCGACTTCCGCCCCGGTTTCTCTGTCGATGTATCTGATCGTCAGGCTGTAGAGCTGAGCCGTGTACACAACATCCACTTCAATGTCGCTCTTACCCGCGATACCGGTCACACGTGTCAGATCCGGCGTATAGCCCTGAATATACGGACTTACGATATCGTATCCTTCACCTTCGAAGTAGTGATGTACGGAATCAGGCGCTGCCTGTTCTCCGCCCACTTCTTCATACCAGTAGTGAACAACCACTTTGCGAACCGGTATCGTTGTGATGGTATTCGTCACATTGAAGCCGTTAATCTGTGTTCTGTAGCCGCTCACAGCATCCTCGGTGACAGTGTACTTAATCTCAGTTCCGTTATCGTGATACTTCCGCAGTCCGGCAAATGTGTGCTTCCATCCGTCTGCAGCGGTGATTACGGCACTGTCGATTTCCACACCGTCCTTCAGCAGATGCACCGTGATCTGTCCGGGACGTTTCTTCTGTTCGTTGTTGTTGTCAGCCCAGGTCTTCCGGATTTCAGCATCCACGGTTTCCGGATCAGCCGTTTCCACGGTTTCAGTATCCGTACCGGGTACTTCATCACCGTTCGGATCCTCTGTTGTCACATCAACAGTGTTCACAATGCTGCCATGGTTCACATGAGCATGATCCGCGGTGAATGTGTACGTTGCGGTCGCCGTCTGTCCGGGCAGGATGACCTGCAGATCGAAGTCTTCGGGACTGATTTCAACCAGCGTATCGCTGACTTCGGTGATCTTCACGGGTACATTACCGGTGTTCTTTACGGTTACCGTGTAAGTAACAGTGTCTCCGACCTTCACACCGGATGTCTTGTCCGCGACCTTACTGATCTCGACTGCAGCCGTGTACAGCACAGGCTTGTCAGGATCTTCGGGATCGGTCGGATGATCTGGATCTTCGGTTCCGACGGTGTAGGTATCATCATCATCAACGGGTTTTCCGGTCGGATCTTCGCCCTTGGCCTTCGCGGTATTGATGATTTCGCCCGCGGTGATATCAGCCTCGGTTACGACGTAGGTGAACTTCACGCTCGCCTTGGCACCGGCAGCCAGAGACTCGATCACGCCGGTCTCACCCGCCGCCAGCTTCGCGCCTTCGCGGTTATCCGTTACCTTGATATCCGTTACCGCGACGTTGCCCTTGTTTTCAACCGTCACAGTGTAGGTGATGGTGTCACCGACCGTGTACAGTCCGGGCGCGGCTTCCTTGGTTACTTCAATCTTCGCCGTGTACAGCACGGGCTTGTCGGGATCTTCGGGATCGGTCGGATGATCGGGATCTTCCGTACCGACGGTGTAGGTATCGTCATCCTCCACCGGCTTTCCGTTCGGATCTTCGCCCTTGGCCTTCGCGGTATTGATGATTTCGCCCGCGGTGATATCAGCCTCAGTTACGACGTAGGTGAACTTCACGCTCGCCTTGGCACCGGCAGCCAGAGACTCGA
>JAKSQH010000045.1 GCA_024404245.1 Clostridia bacterium | reverse complement strand
AAAACTTCTTGTTGCCGATATGAAAGTATGCTGCCGCTTCTTCAACGGTGAGCAGGTATTTTTCATAAAATGCGATTTGGTCTTGCTTACTCATATGTATCCCTTCTTTGACACGCAATGCCGGCACTGTGGCAGGAGATATTCTCGCCTCCGCATTTTGCCGTTATTTGCTTTATTTTCATGTATTCGTCAAATTGGGACTCGGTCAAAATGTAATTGATGTAAAAATGATGTAGAGCAAATGGTAAAACAGCATCCTTTTGCCACTTATCGCCGCATTTTGCTGCCCGGGGCTATACTGCCGTGGCAGATGAACAGAACTTTTGTCATGATGCCGTATAACCTCGTATCATTCTGTATGCTTTGATATCGCGAAAATTGATGATGCTCATATCAGACCGAAATGTCTTGCCAGCAGATCACAGACCGCCGCGGGATCATCCTCGGTCGGATTGTCCCGTTCCAGCGTGAAAAAGCCGCTGCCGGCAAGTTCTTTGTAGTGTTCCTCGCTGTTGATCCGTTTCAGCCCCTCACGGTAATTCGCCATCACTTTTTCCGGCTCATCACAGGACTCGATCACCTGAAGAATAAACTGTTTTTCGGGATCGGAACGATCAAAGAAACGCTCCACACTGACGCTTTGCGGTGAGAGCATCACTGCCACATGATTGTAATCCGAAATCTGCTGCAGCACAGAAACCGGAATATTGGTATCAACGATTACCTTCCGTTCGGCACCGCGCACAATCAACTCAGCGATTTCAAACCCCGCGACTTCCTTCATGGAATCAAAGATCCACCGCTCATATTCTTCCGGGCTGCGGGTAACGAAATCCTTCCAGTCCTTCAGCTGACGTATATAGCACAGGTCGGGCTGCAGGACCGGATCGGCCACCTTGTCCGTGACTTCCATATGATAGTTTTCCCCGCAGAAAACCATATTGTATTTTTCAGCCAGCATCCTTGTCATTGTGGACTTGCCGGCATATGCCGTGCCGGTGATGAAATACACATTCCTCAGATAGTATTTGAGAATATTGTTGTCAATATTCATCTTCAGCCTCCTTTTCGGGTATGACAGGCAGTGCCTGCCGCAGTGCCTCACGCCACTCATTCGTCAGCTCTTCCAGCCGGAAAGACGCGTTGGCCGGACTGGTGGACGGCAGACGGACGGGCAGAATTCCCAGTGACGGATAAATTGTTTTCATATACAGGCTGTAGGCGGTGGATCCGTTGCAGAATATCGTTCTGATCCGTCCGGCTTTCAGGATCGGCAGCAGGTCATTCGGGACCGCGTTCCGGATTGACGCGTCGGAAGAACCCGTTACATCGCAGGAAGCAATCACATCCCACAGTGCCACATGGCTTTCCAGCAGCAACTTTTTCTTTTCCTCCGTGTCAACCGGCTCAGCCGACCATGCCAGAACCTCTTTCAACACTTTCCAGAACCGGTTGGACGGATGCCCGTAGAAGAAACCGTATTCCCTTGACTTCACGGAGGGAAAAGAACCCAGAATCAGGATTTCTGAACGCTCGTCAAAAACCGGCGGGATCGGATGACTGATCATGCGCTTTTACCCTCACTTTCCGGCGCAATATTACGCTTCAATCAATATGGCCCGGCACGGAGCCCCGTCGGCACCGCCGAGATTAAGCGGCGCGGCGTTCAGCAGGTATACACCTTCCTTTATTCCGTTCAGGCGTATACCTTCCAGCAGTACAACCTCCGCTTTCAGCAGCACATAATGAACCTGTGCCGGCGCGTTCAACGGCCCTACCGTTTGTGACTCGTTGCCGATAAGGTCAATCTTTTCCTCCGCGAAAACCCGGGCGGCTTCAAGGGTTACGCAGGCGTTCCCGCCGATCAGGATCCTTTTTGCCGCTTCCGCGTCCGCGGATTTTGCCTTCCGGATCAGCCGGACGGCAGTTTCCTCCGTAACGTCTCCGTTCACAAATGACACATAGCATTTTCCGATGAATTTCTCCGGTCTGACCTGATCCACGGTTTTTCCGTCCCTGTAGAAATGATAAGGGGCGTCAACATGCGTGCCGTTATGGGCGCACATGGATATGCCGGTCAGGTTGCAGATGCTTCCGCCTTCAATTGTTTCGAGTACTTTTCTCTCCGGCGGTATGTCACCCGGGAAAACCGCGCAGGAAAAAACCTCCTGAGATATATCGTATATCTTCATTCTGTTACGGTCCTTTCTTTATCCATGGCGGACAATGCACGCCGGATTGTTGATTTACCTGCCGCACGCGCGGCCGGACTTTCGTAAAAATCCGCAGGTTCGCGGCCCGGATGTCCTTTGGTCAGCATACTATGAACGTGGCGGAACATTATGACCGATGTCCGGGCCTGTTGTGATTATCTTCTGTACGGGCTTGCTTTTCTTTCAGCTGCTGCAACTGCGTCCTCAAGCGTCATTCCGGTTTATCATACCGCAATTGCTCCCGTGCGTTTTTTTCTTATGGACATACCGACAACCGGAAACGGTATCCGCTTATCACGGTCCCGGCATTTTCCATATTGTGATTATATCATGAAAATGAAAAAGCGGGAATCCCGCAGGAATCCCGCTTAAGCCGCCTGTCCGATTATGCCGGAACGCGGATCCACATGTGCTGGCCGATCTTGGAAGGATCCTTGATAATGTCCTTGTTCAGCTCCGCCAGATGCTGCCAGGTGGTCTTGTACTTCCGGGCAATACCGGTCAGCGTGTCAGTGGAAGTAACATGGTACCATTTCAGACCGGCTCCCGCGGGCTTGGTGGGCTTATCTCCCCAGGCACCGCCGCTTACGTTTTCGAGTTCGGAATCGAGCAGTTCGTTTTTCATTTCATCCATGGTTTTTCTCTCCTTTATTTTTTATTTATTCCGGTTTGTATTTTGTTTGTGCTCTCCCTGAGCACGGCAACAGTTTAGCAGACCGGATGTTGCAAAAGTGTTGCACTGAAGAATCTTTTTTGAAAAAACTTCCGGAACCGGCTGAACAGCGGCGTGAACGGTGTGCCGCCTGCTTCACTCATCTTCTGTTTCGGCGCTGTCCGCGGGCAGCTTGCTGACAAGCGCGCTGACCACGTGATGGTCTTCCAGTTTTTCCACGCAAATCTTCAGCCCGGCGGTTTCAACCTCAGGTGTGCTGCCGTCCTGCGGAATGCTGGACATCTGTGAGAACACCAGACCGCCCAGCGTGTCAAACTCTTCATCCGCGGGAAGCGTGATGCCGAGCGCCTCGGAAATATCCTCCAGCGGGGCGCTGCCGCTGATCCGCCAGAGACCGTCTTCCACCTGTTCAATATCGGCGACTGCCTGAGGATCGAATTCATCGTAGATATTGCCGACAATCTCCTCAAGCAGATCCTCCATGGTGACGATACCGCTCATGCCGCCGTATTCATCAATGACAACCGCCATATGAATCTTCTTTTTCTGCATATCCCGGAATAACGCGTCCGCCTGAATGGTTTCCGGCACGAAATATGCTTCGCGCAGCAGATCTTTCATGGGGCGGGGATTGTTCTCCAGACAGTTCAGAAGATAATCACGCGCGTTCAGCGTGCCCACGATATCGTCCATATCTTCACCGCAGACGGGGAAACGGCTGAGACCTGTTTCTCTGATCAGCGACAGAACAGTGTCACGGTCATCATCCGAGGAAACATAGTATACATTGGTACGGTGCGTCATGACATCCTCAGCGGTACGGTTGTTGAATTCAAAGATATTCTCAATCATATCGCGCTCGGCGGTTTCAATGGCACCGGCTTCCTCGCCGATATCGACAATCTGACGAATTTCTTCTTCCGTTACATCAGTGCGGTCTTTACGGGCCTTTCTGATGAGATTCTTTATGGAAGAACGTATCCATGGGTCAGGCAAACGGAATCACACTCCTGAATCATTCGTTATATGGATGGGACCATAGCTGAAGTATATCACGGGCAACACGAATTTGCAAAGGTTTTGATACAAAATTGAAAAGAATTTAATACGGATGACATACAACGGGGTTTGTGATATAATGCAGAATGTGAAAGTATGCAGGAAAACGCGAAAAGCGTGACTGAATACCGGGATAACAGGAGGAGCTGCTTTGTTCCGTAAAAGAAATAACCGGCCGGATGACGGCTTCGGTGATTACGATTTTGAATACGAAGATCAGGAAACTGACGAACAGGACGGGAATGATGAGGCGGAGGAGCCGCTTTCCATTCTGCGCCCCGAAATGCGCAAGCCACACTTTATTCTGAGTGTTCTTGTAAACACGGCGAGGGTACTGCTGCTGCTTGTTGTGCTGGGCGGGCTGGCTGTTGCGGGCGCGATTTTCGGG
Source organism: Clostridia bacterium (assembly GCA_024404245.1). Taxonomy (GTDB): domain Bacteria; phylum Bacillota; class Clostridia; order Christensenellales; family Aristaeellaceae; genus Aristaeella. The sequence goes on along the minus strand of JAKSQH010000045.1, from coordinate 13,301 downwards.
ATTGCCAAGGGATACGTGGATACCGCGCCCGAGCTTGATCTTGCCGCGCTTGATGACCAGGCACAGACTTCATTTATCTATGACTGTAACGCGAACCTGATTACCGAGTACAAGGGAACGGAAAACCGCATCATGGTATCGCTCGCGGCTGTGCCTCTGCAGCTGCGGCAGGCTTTTGTCGCCGTTGAGGACGCGAGATTCTATACTCACAGCGGTGTTGACCTGAAACGTATCATCGGCGCGTTTGTCAGCAACCTGACATCGAGCGGCACGCAGGGCGGATCCACGATTACGCAGCAGCTGATCAAGAATACGCTTCTGTCCTCAGAGCAGAGCTACAAACGCAAGATTCAGGAGGCTTATCTGGCGCTGCAGCTTGAGCAGAAGTATACGAAGGACGAGATCCTCGAAAGCTATCTGAACACGATTTATCTCGGTGAGAATTATTACGGCGTACAGGTCGCGGCGGAAGGCTATTTCGGCAAATCCATGGCGGAACTGACGCTGCGCGAATGCGCGATGCTGGCGGGAACGACGAACAGCCCGTATTACTACAATCCGCGGCGCAATTTCTATTACCGCAGCAAGGAAGGCACGGATTACGTCGCGATCACCAATGACCGGACCGATTATGTGCTTCGCTGCATGTACGAGAATCAGTTTATCACCTATGACCAGTATCAGGACGCGCTGGATCCGGCGACGGCGGCGGTTGTGAAAGAATCGAATGTCGGCAATGATACGATGTACCCGTACGCGCATTATGTGGAGTACGCGGTTAAGGAAGTTGTGGACATCATGCTGCGGCTCAACGGGCTGGAAAACACCCCGGAGAACCGGAGCCTGATGGAAAGCAGATTCCGTACGGCCGGCTATCATGTGAAGCTGGCACTGGATCCCACGGTACAGCAAACCGTGCAGGATACCCTGTCAAACTGGACAAAGTATCCCGCGCTGCGCGATCCGAGCGACAAGGTATTCCGTTCGGTCAACTCTGACGGTACCTATAATGAAATCGCCGAACCGCAGGCCGCGTGTGTCGTGCTTGATTACCGTACGGGCGAACTGAAGGCGATTATCGGCGGGAGGGATGAACCGACCGCGCGGAAAACACTGAACCGCGCGACGGATATGAAGATGCCGATCGGCTCCTCCATCAAACCGATCGCGGTTTACGCGCCGGCGCTGGAACTGGGCGCGTCGCCCGCGAGTATCGCGTTCAATATGCCTGTGCCGATCAGCGGCTGGAAGGACAGGAACGGGAACGATTCATGGCCGACTAACTACGGCGGAAACGGTTATGTGGGTCCGGAAACATTGCGTCAGGCGATGACAAAGAGCCACAATACGGCGGCCGCGTATACACTGCTCAATTATGTGACGGTGGAACGCTCTGTGGATTATCTGCACAGGCTGGGCATAGATGACGGACACATTGACGCGACGCCGTTCGGGCTTTCGCTGGGATCCAGCGGTATCACCCCGCTGCAGCTGACAACGGCTTACGGTGTTCTCGCAAACGGCGGTGTTTATCAGCAGCCGATCGCGGTGCTGGGTATCTCCGACTCGGCGGGAAACGTGATCTGGGACGGGCATCAGCAGCAACAGGCAACCCGGCGCAAGGTGTTCTCCGAGAGCACGGCGTATATGATTGTGGATATGCTCAAATCCGTTGTGAAGAGCGGTACGGGAACCAGCGCGAAGATCAGCGGGCAGACCGTGGCCGGCAAGACGGGCACCAACTCCGACCAGAAGGGCGTTACATTTGCCGGAATGACCGGCTATTACGCTTCGGCGCTGTGGGTCGGGCATGACAACTATAAGGCGCTGAGCAGTAAATCCACCGGTTCCGGCGCGGCAGCCCCTCTGTGGCAGGCATATATGAGCAAGCTGCACAAGGGACTGAGCAACCGCGATATTCTGGACGGGGATGTGTCGGCATACGGACTTGTGCGGGTTGAAACCTGCGCGGTGAGCGGACAGCTGGCGACGGACGCCTGCCGCCATGACGCGATGGGTTACGGCACCGTTACGGAACTATGGGCAAACGGTACGCAGCCGCAGGTTTACTGTCAGCTGCATTCCGTACAGACTGTGTGTGCCGCGACCGGTGAACCCGCGTCTCCGTGGTGCCCGGAAACCGAACAGAAAGGTGTTGTGAATATACCGGCCGGGCATCCGATGTACAGGTTCATCGGTACAAAGTATGAACAGGTGCTTCAGGAATACCTGGGAATCGGAACGACCTATTCAGGAGGTCAGTGCGCGCTCCATACCGGAGATACAGGCGGCATCAGCGCGACAACGATGCAGCTGATCAATGACGCGCGCACCCTGATTGATACCGCGCTGGATCAGATGAGCGGAATGGATCCTTCCGACAGCCGGTACATCGCGATACAGAACGCGGTGAATCATCTGGACGCGATTATCTCATCCGGGAATCCCGGCCAGAGTGATGTCGCTTCCGCCATGGGGCAGCTGACACAGGCAATGGCCGGCCTGTACTGACCCGAAAAAAAGGAGTAGTGCTGATATGCTGAAAATCGGATGTCATTTATCCGCCGCGAAAGGGTACCTGCATATGGGGCAGGAAGCCGTTTCCATCGGCGCGAACACCTTCCAGTTCTTTACCCGCAATCCGCGCGGAGGCAACGCGAAGCCTATGGATACGGCAGATACAGAAGCGTTCCGGGCTTACGCGGCGGAGGCGGGGATTGATGTGATTCTGGCGCACGCGCCGTATACGCTGAACGCGTGTTCGGCGGATCCGTCTATCCGCGCGTTTGCCGCACGGACGATGGCGGATGATCTGGAACGGATGGAATATACGCCCGGAAACCTGTACAATTTTCATCCGGGCAGCCATGTGGGGCAGGGAATCGAAACAGGTATCTCGCAGATCGCGGAGATGCTGAACGGTATCCTGAAGCCGGAGCTTCACACCACTGTGTTGCTGGAAACCATGGCGGGCAAGGGCAGCGAAGTCGGAAGCCGGTTTGAGGAACTGCGTGAGATCATTGACAGGACGGAACACGGGGATCTGCTCGGTGTGTGCCTTGATACCTGCCATGTGAATGACGCGGGGTATGATATTGCCGGGGATGTCGACGGTGTGCTGACGGAATTCGACCGTGTGATCGGCCTGAACCGGCTGAAGGCGGTTCATGTCAATGACAGCAAAAATCCGCTTGGCGCGCATAAGGACAGGCATGAGAAAATCGGTCTCGGAACGCTCGGAACGGAAGCGATTATCCGGATTATGACGCACCCCGCGCTCCGGGAACTGCCGTTCCTTCTGGAAACACCGAACGAGCTTGACGGATACGCGGCTGAGATCGAGCTGCTGAAGGGACTTTGGAGGCAGAAATGAAGAAGCTTATTTGTCTGCTGCTTACGGTGATACTGAGCCTGGGCGCGTTACGCGTCTGCGGTGAGGACGCGGACGGGAATGAAAATGACATCTCCGCGGAAACAAATGCGGAAATGATGCCGGAGACCGTATTCACGCCCGCGTCAGGCAGCCCGTATGAAGGACAGGACGAAACACTGAACTACTGGACGCTGCCGATGGATATCACGGATGAGGCGGCTGTATGGGAAGTGCTGATGCAGCCCATTACGGTGCTTGACCGGGGAAAAGGCTACTCAGAGAAGAGCCAGATTGTGGTCCGTTCCGAACCTGACAGCAAGAGTGCCGGCGTCGGCACGGTAACCTGCATCACCCAGGGCGTGCATGTGCTGGAGAAGGGTGAAGAATGGACGAAGATCGAGTGCTATTCATCCTCGTTCCACGACAGTCCGATCCTGAACTGGAACAGACTTGTGCAGGGTTATGTGCCGACTTCCTACCTGAGGACAACCGTACCGAACCAGAAATACGGCCTTGTCATTGACAAACTGACGCAGCGGCTGTACCTGTTCGCGGACGGGAAACTGTTCAGCACGCTGCTTGTGTCCACGGGGCTGAGCAACGCCAAACAGCCGTACAACGAGACGCGCTCAGGTGAATTCCTGCTGACCAGCGCGGTGGGTACATTCAAGAGCGACAACCTGCGCTGCGGTTACGCGCTCCGCTTCAATGACGGCGATCTGCTGCATGAGGTACCCTATACGCTGATGCGGGACGGGAAAGGCAAGGATTACAAGAAGTGTGAGGCCAAGCTCGGCACGAAAGCAAGCCACGGCTGCATTCGGGTGCAGCGTAAGAAGACACCGGAAGGCATCAACATGTACTGGCTCTGGGAGAACCGTGTGAAGAACACAAAGATGCTGGTCTGGGAGGACTGGCAGGGAAGGCAGATCACAGTACCGCCGGACGATATGCCGCTGTACGCGGATGACGGGAATGAGGGAACCTATCATTCACAGGACCATTGTTACGCGGACAGCAAGCGGACCGAACCCTATGCCTCTTTCACGTACGCGGAACTGGATACGGAACCGTATGCCGCGCTTACGCGCTGCCAGTACTGCGCGCCGGCGCTGCGGAAGGCGGAAATTGAGGCAATCAATGAGATTTACGCGCCGGGAGGCGATCACGATCCGGTTCTGACCGAAGCGTTGAAAACCTGCCCGAGAAAGCTGAAGAAGTGATCTGTATATGAATATAGTGGATATTGTTATTGTCGGCATTATCGCGCTCAGCGTACTGATCGGGCTGTATCGCGGTTTTGTGTCGTCGGCGGTGAATACGGGCGGGTGCGTGCTTTCGCTTTTCGCGGCGTTCAAGCTCGGTCCGAAGCTGGCTGAACTGATTAAAAGCAATCAGGGGCTGACCAACACGCTGCTCAGCTATACGGATGCCTCAAGCAGGATCGGGGACCTGGAACTGTCACTGATGAAGGTAACCAACCTGACAAGCGAAAAAATTACGGAAGTACTCGGAAGGGTCAATCTTCCGTATCCGCTGAACCAGCTGCTGAAAGTGAATCTGGAGAACCAGGTGTTCGCGCCTAGCGGTATGGAGGGAACGGTTGGCAATTATGTCAGCCAGACGATTGTCGGTACGATTCTCAATGTAATTTGTTTTGTGGTTTGCTTTATCGCGGTCTTCATCGCGGTTTCGATTTTGATTAACCTGATCAAGGTGATTTTCAAGCTGCCGGTGCTGAAACAGCTGAATTCGATTGTCGGCGGCGTGTTCGGTCTGCTGCGCGGCCTGCTGCTGTGCTATATCGCCTTTGCGCTGCTGCCGCTGCTGCAGACAATGCTGCCGCTGGATATGGTAACGGAGCTGGTGCAGCAGAGTACGCTGGCACCGATGTTCAATACGGGCAACCTGATCATCGCGATTATGAACGGCAGGTTGTAACGCTGATACCGGTATGACTGAAGGGCGGCGGATTACGGAGTGTTTTCCGGTGATCCGCCGCCTGCTTTTTGCCCGGGATATGCTGATTGGTCTTTTTTTGTTTTCTTTTGATGTTTGTTGATGTCTATGTATTGACAAACATAATAAATGAAAAGACAATAACAAAACAACGTTTTTTGTATGGATTTGATTTCTGTTGAATGTATCAGCCGGAGCGAATGCGTTGATTGATAGATGCTGAAAGGAGGAGGCCATTTGAGTAAGTATATACTCAAACGACTTTTGATTGCACTGCTGACGGTATTTGTGGTCGCGACGCTGACGTTCTTCCTGATGAACGCGGTTCCGGGCGGTCCCTACGAGGCTGAAAAGTCTATCAGCCCGACCGCCAAGAAAGCGCTGGAGGCCAAGTTCGGTCTGGATCAGCCCATACTTACCCAGTATGTGACATATATGAAAAATATCCTTCACGGAGACTTTGGTCCTTCGCTGAAACAGCGTGGACGTGAAGTGATTGATATTATTCTGAAGAAGTTCCCTGTCTCCGCCAGTGTGGGCGGTATCGCCGTACTGATTTCGCTGCTGGTGGGTATACCGCTCGGCTGCATCGCCGCGCTCCGCAGGGGAACGGCATGGGACAACCTGATCATTGTACTGGCAACCATCGGTATCGCGGTTCCGAGCTTTGTGACCTGCGCGCTGCTGCAGCATTATTTCGCGGTGGAGCTGGGGTGGTTCAAGGCAACCGGGCTGGACACCGCGTCAAGCTATGTGCTGCCGGTGTTTGCCCTGGCTTTCTATCCCACCGCGTACATCACCCGTCTGATGCGCTCTTCCATGCTGGATGTAATGGGGCAGGACTATATGCGCAGTGCCAGGGCGAAGGGTGTTACTCCCTTCAGCAATCTGTTCAAGCACGCGCTGCGGAATGCCATCCTGCCGATTGTGACCTATGTGGGTCCCATGATGGCTTATACGCTGACCGGTTCTTTTGTTATTGAAAAGGTGTTCAATATTCCCGGACTCGGAAGAGAATTTGTGAGTTCCATTACAAACCGTGACTATATGATGATCATGGGTACAACGATCTTCCTCGCGACACTGATGGTTGTGATCAACCTGCTGGTGGATATTGTCTATAAGATCATTGATCCCCGGATCACGCTGAAATGAAAGGAGAGAAAAAGAAGATGTATAAGAACCCTCTTTCGTTTCAGTTCAAGGCGGATGACTTCCTGCCTGCTTCCCGTGAGGAGAAGGAAAGTCTGGTTGTCATGCGCCAGTCCGTCGGCTTCTGGAAGGACAGTTTCCGCCGCTTAAGGAAAAACGTTGTCGCGATGATCAGTCTTGTTTTTATCATCCTGATCATGTTCATTTCATTTGTTGTACCGAACTTCTATCCCTACACCTATGAAGGACAGCAGAAGGGCGCCGAGCATCTGCATCCTTTTGCCTATTCCGAGGAGGAGCAGCAGCGGATTGACGCGGGCGAGGCTGTGTTCCCCCATATTCTGGGTACCGATAAGCTCGGACGCGATTATGCCATCCGTGTTATGGTGGGCAGCCGGATCTCACTGACGGTCGGTCTGGTCGCCGCGGTGATCATTCTTCTGATCGGCTCACTGTACGGCTCCGTCGCGGCATTCTTCGGCGGATGGGTTGACATGATCATGATGCGTATCGTGGATATTATCTATACAATTCCCGATGTATTGCTGATTGTTCTGATTTCCTTCGCGCTGAAGGAACCGCTGAAAGGGCTGGCCGATTCGCCGGCGTTCGCGTGGATCAATACGGTCGGTCCCAATCTGATCAGTATCTTTATTGTGTTCGCGCTTCTGTACTGGGTCGGAATGGCCCGTATCGTGCGCAGCCAGGTGCTGATTCTCAGAGAAAGCGAGTATGTGACCGCGGCCAGAGCGCTGGGCGCGAAAAACGGACGGATCATTCGCAAGCATCTGCTGACCAACTGCATCGGCACGCTGATTGTGACCACGACACTGCAGATTCCGTCATCCATTTTCACTGAAAGCTTCCTTTCATTCCTCGGTCTGGGTGTCGCGGTTCCGTTGCCCAGCCTGGGCAGCCTGGCCAGCGACGCCATCAACGGTATGAATCAGTACGCTTATATGCTGATTGCGCCCGCGGTGCTGATCAGCCTGATCATTCTCAGCTTCAACCTGTTCGGAGACGGTCTGAGAGACGCGTTTGACCCGAAGATGAAGAAGTAAGGAGGACGGTGTGATATGAGCGAAAAACTTGTAAACATACAGAATGAACATCTGTCCTTCTTTACACCCGCCGGTGAAGTAAAGGCGCTGAACGATGTATCCCTGTTTGTAAAAGAGGGAGAATGCCTCGGTATCGTCGGCGAATCCGGTTCCGGAAAGTCTGTGACATCCGGAACACTGATGGGCCTGACGCCTGCCCCCGGCAAACTGATTTCCGGTACGATCGAGTTCAACGGACACAGGATCGATCTGATGACCGAAAAGGAAATGAGAAAGATCCGGGGCAAGGAAGTGTCCATGATTTTCCAGGATCCGATGACATCGCTGAACCCTGTTTATACGGTGGGTAACCAGATCCGGGAGGCGATTCTTCTTCATACGGATAAATCCCGTAAGGAAGCGCAGGAAAGAACGATCGAACTGCTGAAACTGGTTGGCATCAATGAACCTGAAAAACGTGTGAAGCAGTATCCGCACGAGCTGTCCGGCGGAATGCGCCAGCGCGTTATGATTGCCATGGCTCTGGCATGTGAGCCCAAACTGCTGATTGCCGATGAACCCACCACCGCGCTGGATGTGACCATTCAGGCGCAGATTCTGGAGCTGATCAACGACCTGCGGAAACGCCTCGGAATGGCGGTTATCCTGATCACGCATGATCTGGGTGTTGTTTCCGCTTATTGCGACCGGATCGCGGTTATGTATGCCGGTAAGGTAGTCGAATGCGGAGCCACGGATGACATCTTCTACAACCCGAAACATGAATACACCAAAGGACTGCTCGGAAGCGTTCCCAAGCTGAACGAAAAGGAATCCAAACGGCTTGTGGCCATTGAAGGTACCCCTGTGGACCTGCTGAATCCGCCGAAAGGATGCCCCTTCGCGCCCAGATGCCCGAAATGCATGAAGATCTGCCTGCAGACCATGCCGGAGTATATGTCCTTCTCGGAAGAACACTATTCAGCATGCTGGCTTTCTCAGAAAGAGGAATATGACGCGGCGAAGGCACAGAATGCTGAGGAAACGGAGGGGAAGTAACGCATGGACGAAAACAAAAAGCTCGTCGAAGTTGAGCACCTGAAGCAGTATTTCCCCGTGGCAGGGAAGGGACTGTTCAGGAAAAACCACGTGAAGGCCGTGGATGATGTTTCCTTTTATATCAACAAAGGCGAAACGCTCGGCCTTGTCGGCGAATCCGGCTGCGGAAAAACCACAACGGGAAGAACACTGATCCGGCTGATTGAACCGACTTCCGGCAAAATCACCTATGACGGAAACGTGATCTATGATTCCGAAACCGGAGTAAAAGCCAATATGCTTCCTTACCGCAGGAAGATGCAGATCGTTTTTCAGGATCCCTACGCGAGTCTGGATCCCCGCATGACGGTGGGTGACATTGTCGGTGAAGCCATTGATATTCATAAGCTGGCCGCCAACAAAAACGAACGCCGTGAGATTATCATCTCCATGCTGGAAAAGGTCGGCCTGAACTCCGAACACGCCAACCGTTATCCCCATGAGTTCTCCGGCGGACAGAGACAGCGCGTCGGTATTGCCAGAGCGCTGGCGGTGAATCCGGAATTCATTGTCTGCGATGAGCCGATTTCCGCGCTGGATGTGTCCATTCAGGCGCAGGTCATTAACATGATGGAGGACCTGCAGACGGAATTCGGCCTGACTTATCTGTTCATCGCGCATGACCTGTCTGTGGTGAAGCACATTTCCAACCGGATCGGCGTTATGTATCTGGGCCATATCGTGGAACTGGCGGACAGTTATGAGCTGACCTTCCACAGCCTGCATCCGTATACGAAGAGCCTGATTTCCGCTATTCCCATCGCGGACCCCAAGGCGAGCCGCGCGACGAAGCGGATTGTTCTGGAAGGCGATATCCCGAGCCCGGTGAATCCGCCCTCCGGATGCTGTTTCCGGACCCGGTGCCCTTACGCGACGGAAGAATGCGCCCATTCCTTCCCGGAACTCAAAGAGGTATCCGAGGGTCACTGGTGCGCCTGCCACCGGCTGAATGAGATCGGCTAATGATCTCATCACAAACCGAAAAAAACCGTGATAACGGTTTTTGAATAAAAAGAAAAGGAGAAAAAAACATGAAAAAGCTTGTATCTCTGGTCCTGGCTGTCTGCATGCTTCTGGCTGTGTTCGCGGTTTCCGCGTCCGCTGAAGGCAAGGTTCTGCCTGTGCAGGTAGGCCCCAACCCCGAAACCCTGGATCCCGCTCTGAACAGCGCTGTTGACGGCGGCAATATGATCCTGCACCTGTTCGAATGTCTGCTGACTGTGGACCAGAACGGTGAAATCGCCCCCGGCGCCGCTGAAACCTGGGAATGCTCCGAAGACGGTCTGACCTGGACCTTCCATCTTCGCGACGGCCTGAAGTGGTCTGACGGTTCCGACCTGACCGCTTCCGACTTCGTGTTCAGCTGGCAGCGCGTTGCCAATCCCGAAACCGCCGCTCCCTATGCTGACACCGTGCTGTGGCCCGTGGAAAACTTCAGCGCCGTGTTCAACGGAGAAGCTACTCCCGATACCCTGGGCGTTTCCGCTCCCGACGACAAGACCTTTGTTGTCAAACTGAGCGCTGCCTGCCCCTACTTTGAGAGCCTGGCCGCTTTCGCCACCCTGAGCCCCGTGAATCCCGCCACCGTTGAAGCCAACGGAGACGCCTGGGCTGTGGAAGCTGACACTTTCATCTCCAACGGACCGTTCATGATCACTGAGTGGGTATCCGGCAGCCACATCCTGACCGCCGCCAACCCCAACTACTGGAACAAGGACGCCATCAAGCTGGATGCCATCAAGTGGCTTCTGATTGAAGACTCCAACGCTGCCTACAACGTATACCAGACCGGCGAAGCCCTGATGATCAAGGACGTTCCCACCGAGGAAATTCCTGCTCTGATGGATAACGCCGAATTCCACATCGATCCCATCATCGGTACCTACTATCTGTCCCTGAATGACGCGATCGAGCCCTTCAACAATGCCGATGTCCGTAAGGCCATGAGCCTCGCGATCGACCGTGCTTATGTTGCCGGAACCCTGATGCAGGGAACCTATATGCCCGCTTACAACTTCATGGGACCCGGCTGGGCCGATCCCGCGGGCGGCGACTTCATGGCCAATGCCAACGGCGGCGCTCTGTACATCTCTGAAGACTACGCTGCCAATGTTGCCGAAGCTCAGACTCTGATGCAGAAGGCCGGTTACTCCGGAAGTGCCGACAATCTGGATCTGAAGATCACCTATTCCACCAATGACGCCGGTTATCACAAGGTTGTTGCCGAATACCTCCAGGAAGCCTGGAAGCAGATCGGTATCGACCTGACCGTTGAAGTGGTTGAATGGGCTTCCTTCACTCCCATGCGCCGCGCCGGTGACTATCAGGCTTCCCGTAACGGCTGGGTCGGAGACTACAGCGATCCTTCCAACATGATCGAACTGCTGTACTCCACCAACGGCAACAACGACGGTAAGTACAACAATCCCGAATTCGACGCCGCGATCGAAGTCTCCCGTAATACCAATGACAAGGCTGAGCGCTCCGCCGCTCTGCATCAGGCTGAAGACATCCTGATGGCTGACGCCGCCTGCATCCCTGTCGCGTACTACACTGACTTCTATCTCCAGAGCGCCAAGATCACCGGTTCCTGGCACAGCGCTTTCGGCTACTGGTTCTTCATGTATGCCGATATCGCGGAGTAAGTGATCCGCCGGAAGGAAACTGTAAAAAAGCAAACCGCTTTTGAACTGCTTCCGTCAGGCTGATACTGAAAAACGGTACAAAGCACGAATCCGGCTCCGGCGGGGAAACCCGCCGGAGTTTTTCTTATGCGACAGCGGATTTGCTCCTGTCCGCCGGTAAACGGCACTTGTTCCGGTACACGGCGCGGGAATCGGAAACACATATGAACACGCGCGGATCCAGGTATATCAGCTGCCGGAGGGCAATACAGAAAACCGAAAAAATACACCGCGGCACAAAAAAGGAACAAACGTCCGCCTTTCCGGTTTACAAATGACGATATATATGTTACAATCACATAAATCTATTTGCCGTTTTAACCGACGACAAAAATATAAAAGAAAGGAATTACCCAACCATGAAGAAACTGCTTGCTTTGGTTCTTGCTCTTGCACTGGCGGCTACCATGGTGTGCTCTGCCGTTGCCGATGAGTTCGACGTAATGACTCTGGGCAACTATGAGTACGGCAAGGACTACCAGTCTCTGTACGAAGTCTGCGGTAAGGATATTACCATCGCGGACGTTATCGAGGATCCCGAAACCGGATTCGCCTATATTGAATATAACGGCGAAATGAAAGAACTCGGCATGGACTTCCTGAGCATGGCTATGGTGTACAATTGCCAGCCTGCCGGTGACTATGCCACCGAAGATGATGTATACGCTGCCTGGTGGCGTATGTACATCACCCGCTGGAATTACCTGCTGCCCGAAGTTCCCCTGTACTCCAACGAGTACTATGATCTGTACAATGCTCAGATCAAGGGCGTTCAGGAATTCCCCACCAACCCCTACTGGGGCCCCTCCGACGCTCTGATCGACTGGACTTCCGAAAAGGAAGACGGCAGCATCATCCTCGGCAACTCCACCGAGCTGAGCGGCCAGTTCCGTGCTTCTTCCTTCGGTAAGAACTCTCCCGGCGCCGCGGATAACGACATCGACGGTCTGATCAACGGTCTCGAAACCGTATCCGCCACCAAGGAAGGCGGCTATGTATGGAATCCCACCGTTGTGAAGGAACACAGCGAAACGGACAATGAGGACGGCTCCCGCACCTATACCATCACCATTTATGATGACCTGGTATACAGCGACGGCACTCCCATCACCGCCAAGGACTATGCTCTGAGCGCGGTTGTAAGCTATACGCCCGTTTATGAGCAGGCTTCCACCAAGCATGTGTCCGCCACGACCGTTGTCGGCGCCGCTGACTTCCAGAAGTACACCGGTCCCGACTCCGCTGAAGGCACCAAGTTCATCTCCGGCGTCCGCCTGATTGATGACTACACCTTCTCCTGCCAGATCTCCGCGGATGTGCTGCCCTACTACTACGCCATCACCTACGGCGGATTCAGCCCTCTGTTCCCTGCCTCCGTGCTGGGCGATGCCGACATCAAGGACGACGGCGAAGGCTGCTATCTGACTGATGAATTCTACGCCAAGGACGGCGACAACTACGTTGTTGCCGCTATCATCAAGGACACCTACACCAACGTGACCGAAGAAGGATATGCCAAGTATCCCTATTCCGGCCCCTACTGCGTGAAGTCCTTCGACACCACCGACTCTACCGCTGTTCTGGTTGCCAACAAGAACTTCAAGGGCAACTACGAAGGCGTGAAACCCGGCATTGAAACCATCGTTTACAAGAAGGTCGTTTCCGCGACCCAGATGGAAGACTTCAAGGCCGGCGGCCTGGATGTCATTGCCGGTATCACCGGCGGTAAGGAAACCGACGAAGCTCTGGCTTACGCTGACGCTTCCGAAGGCAAAGCCATTTATACCCACTACAGCCGTGCCGGCTACGGCAAGCTCGGCTTCCGTGGCGACTACGGCCCCGCTCAGTTCGTTGCTGTGCGTCAGGCGATCGCTTACTGCATGAACCGCGGTCAGTTCGCCAAGGACTTCACCGGCGGCTACGGCGGCGTTGTGGACGGACCGTACTACACCGGTTCCTGGATGTACAAGGCTGCCATGGATCAGGGCATGCTGC
>JAKSQH010000044.1 GCA_024404245.1 Clostridia bacterium | reverse complement strand
AATTCCTGAAGGGCGAAGTCCGTTACACCTCTCTGGCTCAGCAGTTCCCCGAAGCGGCCGCCAAGCTGTTTGTGCAGCAGGAAGAGGACGCCAAGGTCCGCCGCGAGAGCTACAAGAAGATGGCCGGACAGGAATAATTTACCATCGGTTCTTTATGGGGACCGGTCCGAAAGGGCCGGCCCTTTTTGCATGCTTTGTTATCTTTGCTTGCAAAAAGCGGCGCTGTTTCATATAATAAATCAGAAAGAAATGCAGGGAAGGGGACGCATATGCCGGCATCGCAGGAGATTATCCGACAGCTGAACAGGTCCGGCAAGCGGCTGAGCAAAGGCCACCGCCGCATCGCGGAATACATTGCCGGGCACAGCGACCGGGCCGTGTTCATGACTGCCGCGAAACTGGGCGAAGCGGTCGGTGTGAGTGAAAGCACTGTGGTCCGCTTCGCTTCGGCAATCGGATATACCGGCTATCCTCAGATGCAGCGTACCCTGCAGGAACTGATCGCGCAACGGCTGACGGCAAATGAACGTGTTGCCATGTCATCCGAGCTTGATACGCAGGATTGTCTGTCCACTGTATTGCGCAGTGATATCCAGAACCTGCACGCGACAATGGAGGCACTGGACCCTGCCGTATTTGAGGATGTTGTGCGCAGAATCCTGTCAGCCGAATCACTCTATATCATCGGTCTCCGGTCCGCGGCGCCGCTGGCGCAGTTTCTGGGTTATTATCTGAATTTCATTTTTGATGAGGTTCATCTTGTTTCCTCCGGCACGACCGATGTGTTTGAATCCATTTCAAGGCTGAAGCCGGGCGATGTGCTGATCGGCATTTCTTTTCCGCGGTATTCAACCCGCACGCTGGAAGCAATGCGTTTCGCGAAAAGGTGCGGCGCGCAGGTGATCGCGATTACGGACGGCGATATGTCACCGCTGTACGCGGAGTCGGACGCCTGCCTGACCGCACATACGGATATGGCATCCTTTGTTGATTCTCTTGCCGCGCCGATGAGTGTGATCAACGCGCTGCTGGTCGCGCTCGGTATGCGCAGGAAAGACGCGCTGAGCGAGCATTTTCTCCGTCTTGAGAATATCTGGGATACTTATCAGGTTTATCTGGGAGAGGAGGGCCATCGTGGCTGATGTCATTGTAATCGGCGGCGGTGCCGCCGGAATGATGGCGGCGATTTTTGCCGCCCGCGCCGGCAGCCGTGTGACGCTTCTGGAACATAATGAAAAACTGGGCAAGAAAGTCTATATTACCGGTAAAGGCCGGTGCAATTTGACAAATTGCTGCGATACGGATGAGTTTACCAGACAGGTGGCCAGAAATCCACGCTTCCTGTACAGCGCGCTGAGTCACTTTTCTCCGGCGGACATGATGGAACTGCTGGAAAAAGCCGGATGCCCGGTTACGGTACAGCGCGGGCGCAGGGTTTTTCCGGCAACGGAGAAAGCCAGTGACGTGACACGCGCGCTGACCGGCCTGCTTCGCGGATACGGTGTTGAAATGATGCTGAATACGGAAGTCAGGCGTGTTCTGACAGCGGACGGACGCGTAAGCGTTGTGGAACTGGCGGGCGGCGTGTGCATGAGCGCGGATGCCGTTATTGTGGCGACCGGCGGAAAAAGCTACCCTGTAACAGGGTCCACCGGTGACGGATACAGATTCGCGCAGCAGCTCGGCCATACGGTGCTGCCGCCCAAACCGGTTCTGTCCGCCCTTGTTACGGAGGAAAGCTGGCCGTGCGAACTGCAGGGGCTGAGCCTGCGCAATGTGACCGTGACCGTGAAGCAGGGAAAGAAAACCCTTTATGAGGAACTGGGTGAAATGCTTTTTACGCATTTCGGAATCTCCGGACCGCTGACACTGGAAGCCAGCTGCCATCTGCCGGATGACCTGTCAACCGTTCAGCTGCTGATCGACCTGAAGCCGGGGCTTGACCGGGAGCAGCTGGACGCGCGGCTGAGGCGCGAGTTCGGGGAAAATGGGAAAAAACAGCTTCGGAATGTGATGCCGTCATTGCTGCCGGGAAAACTGGCGGAGATTTTTCCGGACCTTTGCGGAATCGGCGCGGATACCGTGTGCAACCAGATTACCGGCGCGCAGCGGGAAAAGATTCTGTCGATGCTGAAGGCGCTCCCGGTCGCGTTGCGCGGTTTCCGGCCGCTGGATGAAGCCATTGTGACGCGCGGAGGCGTCAATGTGAAGGAAATTGACCCGAAGACCATGGAAAGCAAACTGGTCGGAGGACTGTATTTTGCCGGCGAAGTGATTGATGTGGACGCGCATACCGGCGGGTATAACCTGCAGATCGCTTTTTCAACGGGAGCGCTCGCGGGCGCGTGTGCCGGTGCGGTCTGACATGAACGCGAATTTTACGGATAAAGGAGTCTGTTGATATCCGATGCACTATATTGTTGTGGATTTTGAGTGGAACCAGCCGATCTCATCCCAAAGCAGCATTTACAGGAAGATCGGTGATAAACTGATATTTGAGATGATACAGATCGGTGCGGTACGCGTCGGGCCGGATTTTCAGCCGTCGGAGCAGATCTCCATCCCTATCGCGCCGACATACTATGTCCGGATTCACCCGCGCATCCGCAAGATGACGGGACTCGGACCGGACGAACTGGCCGGCGCGCCGGATTTCAACGAGGCGATGGACCGGTTCATGCAGTGGTGCGGAGAGGATTGTGTGCTGCTGACCTGGGGCTGCGACGATATCAGCGTGTTGAAGCAGAACATGGACTTTTTTGAATGCAGGCAGCCGCTTCCGATGATGTGCGATATTCAGCGCCTGTTCAGCAATGTGCATCAGCAGAAGGACCGGATGGGTCTGAAGACCGCCATGGAACTTGCCGGAATTGAGGAGGAGGAGGATCGCTCCTTCCATAATGCCGTGCATGACGCCTGGTATACGGCAAAAGTATTCGGAACCCTGCCGGATCCGGATGAAGTGCTGAAATACGAGCAGACACCGAAGGCGCTGAACAGAAACCGTCATCACGATAAAGAAAAGACACCCGGCGAGGTGTTTGCCACACTGGCGGACGCGCTGGCGAGCGAAACAGCGACGCGCCCCGTGTGCCCGCGGTGCGGAAGGGATGCCGCACTTGAACCCGGCGGATATGTGCCGCAGAGCGCGGATAAATATATCGCGCTGGCGAAGTGTAAGCAACACGGAAAACTGCTGATCCGGCTGAGTTTCCGGGTGGATGATGACGGAAACCGCGTAATGCATCGCAGTGTTTTTCCCGCGACAGGGGCTAATGTCGCGTATGTTCATACCAAGAAACTCCAGATTGAAGCAAGGCAGGCGCAATATCTGGAGGAAAACGGATGCCTGCCGGACCCGGAAAAGGAGCTGCTGGAAGCGGAACGCACCAGTATGCCCTTTGATGACTGACAAAGGAGGATATGTGAATGATCATCCGCTGTTATGACCGGAAAGACGAGTTTGACGAGGGAACCCCCGTACGCGAGTGCCTGCGCAGACTGGGCGCGCTGGATGAGGATACGCTGGCGGCGCAGCGCGGCGGTGTGGTGGCTGAGCTCAATGAGCCGCTGATCCATGACTGTCGCCTGGTTCCTCTGACACTGCGGGACGAGGAGGGAAGACGCATTTATGAGCGCTCCCTGCGTTTTGTGATGCTGCTGGCGCTGAAGCATCTGTATCCGTATGAACAGGTTCGCATTGAGTATTCAGTCGGTTACGGTGTGTTTGTACGCCTGCCGTACATTGATCTGCACCGGCAGGATATCGTGAAGATTGAAAATGAAATGCGGCGTATTACCGAGCTGGATCTGCCGTTTGAAAAACGGCAGTGGTCGCGTGACGACGCGATTGAGTACTTCCGCGCGGAACACCAGGATGATAAGGTGGAGCTGCTGAGCCACCGCTCGATGCCATGGTTCAATATGTACTGCTGCGACGGAATGTGGGAATATTTCTACGGCGCGATGACCGCGTCCACAGGCAGCGTGAAGGTATTCACACTGTTTGAGCTGCGCGGCGGTTTTGTGCTGCAGCTGCCGAACGGATCGGACCTGAAAAAGGCCGCGCCGTACGTTTACCGTCCGAAGCATCTGAGCGTTTTCTCCGAGAGCGCGCTGTGGTGCGAGTATCTGAATGTACAGAATGTATCGGATCTGTTTGAGCTTCGCGATGAGAAGCGTTTCCGTAACTTCATCCGGGTGAATGAAGCGCTGCACAGCGCGCGTATTGACAAGATTGCCGAGACAATCGCCGAGAAGGAAAAGCACATTGTGCTGGTAGCCGGGCCCAGCTCAAGCGGAAAGACCACCTTCGCGGGCCGCCTTGCCGTTCACCTGCAGAGCCACGGCGTGCTTTCCAGACGGATCAGTATGGATAACTGGTTCATTGAGCGGGACAACATGCCTGTAGGGCCGGACGGTACACGTGATTACGAGGCGCCGGACGCGGTGGATCTGGAACTGCTGCACAGGAATATCAACGATCTGCTGGAAGGAGAGGAGGTCGCACTGCCGACCTACAATTTCACTACCGGCAAACGTGAGTACAATGACGCGCCCGTGTCGCTGCAGTACGGCGAGGTTCTGATTGTGGAAGGCATTCACGGAATGAACCCGAAGGTTGCCGCCGGATTCCCGGAGGATGAAATCTACCGTATCTTTGTCAGCGCTCTGACCTGCCTGAACCTTGACGATCATAACCGGATCCGCACGACGGATGTGCGTTTGCTGCGCCGCCTTGTGCGTGACTACTGCACCCGCGGTTATTCGCCCGCGGAGACGCTTGCCGCCTGGCCTGCCGTTCGTCTCGGTGAGGAAAAATGGATTTTTGCCTATCAGGAAGAGGCGGATGTGATGTTCAACACTGCCCTGCACTACGAGCTGCCCATCCTGAAGAAATTCAGCTATGACCTGCTCAAGGAGATTCCCGCGGATTCGCCGGAATACCTGCCGTCACGCCGGCTGATCAAGACGCTGAACTATATGCCGGATATTGATGATTCCGTGCTGAACGAGATTCCGCCGCTGAGCCTTCTCAGGGAGTTTATCGGCGGATGTACGCTGGAAGAAGAATAAGAATCGTGAAATAAAGCCTCTCCCGACCGGAGAGGCTTTTTCTTCAGATATTGACACTGACATTTCCGTGTTCGAGCAGCTTTACATATCCTGTAATTGAAATATTCCCGATATGCCCGCCCCTGCTTTCGGCGTTCACCGTGATGGTTCCGCCCGGTTGACGGATATCGGTCCGCACGACGCCGTTACCGGCGCGCAGCGCTTCATACGCGCCGACCGCGGCGCTGCCACTGCCGCAACCCGTTTCCCAGACGAGTGTTCCGGTGCTTTTGACCAGAACCAGCGGGATCATGAAACCGTTTGTCCACTGCAGCAGACCGACGGCGTCCGCGGACACCTGCCGCGCGAGTGAACGGAGCAGCGTTTCGGCGTCACCGGCCGAAATGCTTTCGCGCAGAATGATATGCAGGATACCGTCCGTATGTACAAAAACCATACCGTCTCTTTCATCAACGGCGCGTACCGCGGGCATCGGAACCGTGCCTTCATAACCGCCGGCAGCCGGCCTGACGACGCAGTTCAGAACGCCTTCAGCTCCTGAGACCTCGAGCGGAACGGTTACGGATTGCCCAGGCTTTATACCGTCCAGATACGCGGTATATACCGCGGCTGACATCGCCGCGTTTCCGCAGAATTCGCCGCCCATCATCTGCAGGCGGACCCGTGCCGTGCTGTCAGCGGGAGATTCGAGGAATCCGATCTGCTCGCAGGGAAACCGGCCGGAGGTCATGATTTCCGCGGCAACGGAAGGCTGCAACGACCTTATGACCGGCGTGTTGATGAAGGCTGTGATGTTGCCTGTAGGATCAAAACGGACATACGGCAGGATGTTCATTGATCCTGAAGCCTCCTGAGGAACTGGATTGTGCGTTCCTGCGTCGGATGATCAATCACATCGCGCGGGTCGCCCTGTTCAACGATGACGCCGCCGTTCATAAAGACAACATAGTCGGATACATCACGCGCGAAGTTCATTTCATGCGTGACAATGACCATTGTCATCTTTTTTTCCGCGAGCTGGCGGATGACTCTGAGGATTTCTCCCGTAAGCTCCGGATCCAGCGCGGAAGTGGGCTCGTCAAAAAACAGGATTCCGGGGTTCATGGCGAGCGCGCGCGCGATGGATACCCGCTGCTGCTGACCGCCGCTCAGCTGGCACGGATAAGCGTTGTATTTATCCTCCAGCCCCATCTGCTTCAGCAGATCCATAGCTTCGGCCTCAACCTCGGCTTTATCCCGCTTCTGTACCAGCACAGGTGCTTCGCATATGTTCTTCAGCACGGAATAGTGAGGGAAAAGGTTGAAATTCTGAAATACCAGCCCGAACATGCTTTTGATTTTCTTCAGCTCCGCCGGAGGCGCGTATACGGATCCTTCACTTGTGCCGCGCGCGGCGTATCTGCCCATATAGATCAGGTCACCGCCGTCCATGGTTTCCAGCAGTGTGGCGCAGCGCAGCAGCGTGGATTTTCCGCTGCCGCTGGGACCGATGATGGACAGAACCTGACTTTCCTCAACGGAAAGGGTCAGATCCGTCAGGACCTCGGTGGAACCGAAACGTTTTCTGCAGTGGTTGATTTCCAGAAGCTTGTCCATTGACCCGACCCTCCTTATTTGTAATAGTTCAGTTTCTTTTCAATACGGCCCATGACAAAGTCGACAACGGCGTTGAATACGAAATAGAAGACACCCGCGACAATAAACGGTACGAAACTCGTTTGCGAATTGGCAATCTGCTTGCCGATTGTAAACATTTCCTGATAGCTGACCGTGAAGGCCATAGAGGTATCCTTGACAAGTGTGACCACTTCATTGGTGATGCTGGGCAGAATCCGCTTGATTACCTGCGGCAGAATAATGCGTATGAAGCACTGGAATTTGCTGTAGCCAAGCACTTCAGCCGCTTCGTACTGCCCGACCGGCATGGACTCGATGCCGCCGCGGTAAATCTCGGCAAAGTACGCCGCGTAGTTGATGGAAAACGCGATGACCACAGGGATCAGCTTATTGCGGGAGACGCTGACGCCGAAAAGATAGAAAGGCCCGTAGGTTACGGCGAGCAGCTGCAGCATCAGAGGCGTGCCGCGCAGGATGCTGATGCATACTCTGGTAATGCCGGACACGATTTTGTTTTTGCTCATGCGCAGCAGGGCCACGATCAACCCCAGCGGCAGGGCGAAAAGAAGTGTGAGGAAGAAGATGGAGCAGGTTTTTCCGAGACCTTCACTCATCTTCACGATCATTGTTGTCAGGCTCATGGTCGGGTCCTTTCATAAACATGAAATCCCCGGAGACGTGAAGCGCCTCCGGGTCAGGAGAGAACAGTCCTTTGATCAGTCGGCCTGCAGGAATACCAGATTGTCGACGATGTCCGGATAGTCGGCTGCGATCGCGGCATAGGTGCCGTTCGCGACCAGCTGCGCTACGGCGTCTTCGATCGCGGCGCATTTCGCGTCATCACCGTTGCGGAACAGAATGCCGTATTCCTCGGCACCGAAGTCTTCATCAATGATGGCGAGACCTTCGTGATCCTTCACGTAAGCTTTGGCAACGGGCAGATCGACGAACACGGCGTCCACGGAGTTGCCTTCCAGCTCGGTGAAGCAGATGAGGAAGTTTTCACAGGTGTTCAGCTGGCCGAAGGTCGCGGTCCAGTCCGCAAGGTCCTCATTCAGCAGCGCTTCACCGGAGGTGCCCAGCTGTACGGCAACGTATTTGCCGGCCAGGTCGGCGGAGGATGCGATACCGCTGTCGGCTTTCACGACCAGCACCTGTTCGCTGTTGTAATAAGGAGCGGAAATGACATATCCCTTGTCAATCATGGACTGCTTGATCGTCATGCCGGACCAGACACAGTCACACTCGTTGTTGTCCAGCTGCATTTCCTTCTGATCCCAGTTGACACCGAAGATCTGGAAATCCCAGCCAAGCAGTTCGCACGCGGCTTTGCAGATACGGACGTCAAAACCGGTGTATTCGCCGTCATCTCCCATGTAGGAGAAGGGGTTATATTCAGGGTCGATACCCATCGTGAAAGTGTCCGCGTTCGCGCTGACAACGAGCGCGAGCATCATTGAGACCGCCAGAACCGTGGCAAGCAGTTTCTTCATATCACAAATCCTCCTGATCGGCGGGATGACCGCCCTTTCTTTGTTACGTTAACACATTACCACTTTATCGTGCTAAAGTCAATAGAAAAATCGAAACAGAATGAATTAATATCCGCCGGTACGGAATTGAGTCATGGAAGTACACGTATATCATCAAATATGATATAATGGTATAAACTGGTTAACCCGTAACAGCTATCTGATTAATCCTGACAGGGGAGGCATTGTATATGAAAGCATTGTTCATCGGCGGGACCGGAACAATTTCAACGGAGATTTCCAGACTGTGTGTGGCGCGCGGATGGGAGCTGACGCTCCTGAACCGTGGGAAAACGCGTGACCTTGTGCCGGAAGGTGCCGAGGTCATTGTCGGCGATATTCACCGCGAGGATGAGGTCCGCACGCTGCTGAACGGCCGTGTTTTTGACGTGGTGGCGGACTTTATCGCGTTTACAACCGCGGATGTGGAGCGGGATATCCGCTTGTTTGAAGGGAAAACGAAGCAGTATTTCTTTATTTCATCGGCCTCGGCATACCAGAAGCCGCTGTCTTCCCCGTGGATTACGGAAGGCACGCCGCTTCACAACCCGTACTGGGAATACAGCCGCAATAAGGCCGCGTGCGAGCGGGTTCTGCGCGACGCGTACGATGACCGGGGTTTCCCTGTTACGATCATCCGCCCGAGCCATACCTACTGCGAACGCAGCATGCCGCTGGCGCTTCACGGACCGAAGGGTTCGTGGCAGGTGCTGGACCGGATTCTGCGTGACAAACCCGTGATCATTCCGGGAGACGGCGCGACACTGTGGACGCTGACGCACAGCCGTGATTTCGCCGTGGCGTTTGCGGGTCTGATGGGTAATGTTCACGCGATCGGTGATACTTTCCACATCACATCCGATGAGAGCCTGACGTGGAATCAGATCCATATGAGTGTCGCGGAAGCGCTCGGGCATGAACTGAAGCCCGTGTATATCCCCAGCGATACGATCGGCAGGCTGTATCCGGATCAGATCGGCGGGCTGACCGGGGACAAGAGCAATACGGTGATCTTCGACAACAGCAAGATCAAACGCGCGGTGCCGGAATTCCTGTGCACAACGCGCTTTGCCGACGGCGCGCGGGAATGCGCCGCGTATATTCTGTCCCATGAGGAATGCAGGATTCCGGATCCCGCGTTCGACGCGTGGTGCGACAAAATGATTGACGCGTGGGATCTCGCGGTCAGCGGGTTCCCGCGGTTCGCGGAATAAACGGAAGAGAGGAAAAAGAAAATGCGGATGTATACACTGGGTTCAACAGGCATCACCGTACCGCAGAACGCGTTCGGCGCGCTGCCGGTACAGCGGACTGACACGGAAACGGCCGTCGCGCTTGTGCGCAGGGCCTATGCCGGCGGAATGCGCTTTTTTGATACCGCCCGTTCGTATTCGGACAGCGAGTATAAGCTGGGTATCGCCTTTGAAGGTATTGACAGAAACTCGTATTACCTCGCGACCAAGACGCAGGCGAAGGATCCGGAAACATTCCGGCAGCATCTGGAGACATCGCTGAATCTGCTGCATACGGATCATGTGGACATCTATCAGTTCCACTGCGCGGATCAGTGCTACCGCCCGGGTGACGGGACCGGTATGTACGAGGAAATGCTGAAAGCCAAGGCTGAAGGAAAGATCCTGCATATCGGCATTACAACACACAGAATCGGCGTGGCGGAGGAAATCATCTCTTCCGGACTTTATGAGACGCTGCAGTATCCCTTCAGCTATCTGGCGTCGGAACGTGAGCACGCGCTGGTGGAAAAGTGCGCGAACGCGAATATGGGCTTTATCGCCATGAAAGGACTGTGCGGCGGCATTCTGACGAACAGCGCGGCCTGTATGGCGTATATGACGCGATATCCCGTGCTGCCGATATGGGGAATTCAGCGGGACGCGGAGCTGAGTGAATGGCTGAGCTTCTTTGACCGTGAACCGGAAATGACGCCGGAGCTTTCCGCGATGATTGAGGCGGACAGGAAGGAACTGGCGACGGATTTCTGCCGCGGTTGCGGATATTGCGAACCCTGCACCGCCGGTATTCAGATTCACAACTGCGCGCGGATGACGCCCATGATCCGGCGCTCTCCGAGCGCGGGCTTCCTGAGCGAATACTGGCAGGCTGAAATGGCACGCATCGACGAGTGCGTGGATTGCGGTATCTGCAAAACGCGCTGCCCGTACGGGCTGGATACGCCGAACCTGCTCAGACGGAACCTTGAGGATTACAGGAATATCCTTTCCGGAAAAACAAAGATATGAGCACGCTGCCGTTCTATTGTAATGATACGCCGGCGTTTATCAGGGAAATCGCGGATACGGCGGTGATGCGCCGGCTGAAAAACGTTGGCATGAACTGCGGTGTTGAGTATACATGCTTCCCGCTGTTCAGGCATATCGGGGCATATTCGCGGTATGACCACAGCATCGGTGCCGGTCTGATCACCTGGCGGTTTACCGGTGATCGCGCCGCATCGGCCGCGGCGCTGCTTCACGATGTCGCGACGCCGGTTTTCGCGCATACGGTGGATTTCCTCAACGGCGACCTTGAACGCCAGGAAAGCACGGAAACGCGTACCGCGGCTGTGATCGCATCGTCACGGGAGCTTGCCGCCGTGCTGGAAAAGTACGGGCTGAACGCGGGTGATGTGGACGATTATCACCGGTATCCGGTAGCGGATAACGATACGCCGAAGCTCGCCGCCGACCGGCTGGAATACACGCTGGGCAATATTGTGAATTTCGGTTTTGCCGGCGTGAATGAAGCCGCGCGTTTATACGCGGATCTGACCGCCGGAAAGAACGAGCACGGCGAAACGGAACTGATGTTCCGCACAACGGAGACCGCTGAAACATTCGCGCTGCTGGCAATGAAATGTTCACGCGTGTATGTGTCGCCGGAAGACCGGTATGCCATGCAGCGTCTGTCCGAATTGCTGAAAACGGCGGTCGACCGGGGCGTGATCGCGCCGGATGACCTGGAAACGGATGAACCCGCGGTGATCGGCAGACTGATGTCGGATGAAATGACAAAGGCGGGATGGGAGCAATACCGCTCGCTGTCGCACATGACCGATCCGGCGTCATATCCGGAACTGGCGCGCGTGATTCCCGCCAAGAAGCGCAGGATTGATCCGTTCGTCAGGGACCGCGGCCGTGTGAGCATGCTGAGCGAATCATTCCGGAATGAAATGAACGCGTTCATGGAAGAGGACCTGCTGCTTCCGGTATGCGGGATACAGTAATTGCCGAACCGCTCCATGTGATTTACGGAGCGGTTCTTTTACGCCGGAAAAACTGACCGGAAAAATACTCCGGCGGTGTAACATTCCGGATCACGGTACGTGTATATAGGTGAAGAAGGCAGGTGAGACCGGTGGGTGAGGACCAGGAACTGATGGAATTGCTGAAGGCGGGGGATCCGCGGGCGCTCGAGCAGCTGATCGAACGCTGGCGGGAACGGGCCGAAAGCTATGCCGTCGGAATTCTGCATGACCGCCAGGCGGCGGAGGACGCTGTGATGGAAGCCTTCGCGCGGATTTACGCGTCCCGCTCACGGTATGAACCGAAATGCGCTTTCGGAACCTGGTTCCTGACTGTGGTCCGGCGGATCTGTATTGATGAGATACGCAAGGCGACACATCAGCCTGTGCCTGTGCCGGAAATTCCGGAAACCGGGACTGAATCGGCTGAAACAGAGGCATTGCACCGGATGGAACGCGAGGACAGAATACGGATACTTGCCGGCTTTGATGAAACGGAAAGGCGGATACTGCTCGGCTTTTCACTGGAAGGCAAGACGACGGGGCAACTGGCGAAGGAACTTTCAATGACAGACGGGCAGGTCCGTGTACGGCTGCACAGAATCCGGAAAAAATTGCGGAAAGGGGCTGACGACGCGAATGAATCATGATGAATATCTCCGCGGAATCATTCTGCGCGGAAATGAGCTTGAACTGCTGGACAGAGCGGCGGAAAAGCTGCCCGCACGGCACACGGCGGTACGCGGGATCATTGCAGCGGCCGCGGCGTTGCTGACCGTGCTTCTTCCCGCGGCCGGCGCGGCGCATGTGTTCTTCTGATCAGACGGAAGGAGTTAACGCACAATGAAGAAACAGAAACAGGAAAAACAGAAAAAAACCGTAGGACGCGAGATCGTTGAATGGGTGCTGACGATCCTCACGGCGGTTGTGATCGCGCTTGTGATCCGTTCATTTGTGTTCGAACCGGTCCGCGTTGACGGCGATTCCATGAACGGAACACTTGCGGACGGTGAGATCATGCTGGTGACTAAATTCGATTACGCTTCAACGTGGCTGAGTTTTCCCTGGCAGAGCGATGAAGGGAAGGAAGCTGCCGCGCGGCTGACGACCGGCGGGAATCCGTCACTTTTTGATGTGGTAATCTGCCGTTATCCCGGACGCGGTGACACGAATTTTGTGAAAAGAGTTGTCGGATTGCCCGGTGACACGGTGGAACTGGCGGAAGGATTTCTGTATGTAAACGGTGTGAAATATGATGAACCGTATATTCTGGATGAATACCGTACCGTGTGGAAAAGCGACGGATACAGTTTCGGACCGGAAACCGTGCCGGAAGGATGCTACTTTGTGATGGGTGATCACCGGAATGATTCAAATGACAGCCGGGCTGTCGGCGCCATTGGGCGGGACTGTATCATCGGACACGTGCGCAGGGTACTGCTTCCGTTCGGAAACGCCCGTGAGATACAGTAAAAAATCCGCTTGACAGAAATATCGGTATATGCTATAAATGCTCCACACACGCTTGCAGTTCTGTAAGCCTCTGCGATCTTGAATGACCGGCAGGGGCTTTTTCTATGCATATGAGCCGGGGAACGGAGGATAACATGAGCTATATTCATGTATCGGATCTGAGCAAAACGTACATTGTGCGCAAAAAAAAGAGCGGAAGCTTTCTCGCGCGTGAAAAGACGGAAGTGAAAGCGTTGCAGGGCATGAACTTTGAAGCGGAACAGGGTGAACTGATCGGTTATATCGGACCGAACGGAGCCGGAAAGTCCACCACGATCAAGATCCTCAGCGGGATTCTGACGCCGGACAGCGGCGAGGTGACCGTAGGCGGAGTATGCCCGTGGAAGGACCGGAAGCGTCATGTGGGGCGCATCGGTGTTGTGTTCGGTCAGCGTACACAGCTCTGGTGGGATGTGCCTGTAAGGGACAGCTACGACCTGCTGCGGGATATCTACCGTGTTTCCCGCGCGGATTATGATTCGCAGCTGCGCCGGCTGACGGATGTGCTTGATCTGGAACCGTTGATGAATACACCGCTGCGGATGCTGTCACTGGGGCAGCGGATGCGCGTGGAGCTTGCCGGGAGCCTGCTGCACAGGCCTGAACTGCTGTTTCTGGATGAGCCGACCATCGGCCTGGATGCTGTATCCAAACTGATGATCCGCGATTTTCTGAAACAGGAAAACCGTGAGAACGGGACAACCGTGATGCTGACAACTCACGATATGGAAGATATATCCGCGCTGTGTTCGCGTGTTATGGTGATCGGCAAGGGGCAGAAACTGTATGACGGGGGATTGAATGAACTGCTGTCCGCGTACGATACCGTGCATATTATGACGGTGCGGTACGCGGATCCGTCAGTATGTCCCGTGCTGCCGGAAGGCTGCGAGACCGTCGCGGAGGAGGACGCGCTGAAAATTACCTACCGCCCGGATGCCGTGCCCACGCCGGTTCTGCTTTCCGCCCTTCAGGAAGCCGGAACAATCCGTGACCTGACCGCGCAGCCGCAGAATATTGACCGGCTGGTTGCCGATATGTACAAGGAGATGGGAATGTGAGAGCGCTTTATGCTGTGTTCCGGATGCGATTCCGTGAAGAATTGCGTTACCGGGGCGCCGTGATCGGCGGTGTGATCTGCCAGACCTTTTTCGGGCTGATCCTGATTGCCGTATACCGCGCGCTGTATGATACCCGTCCCCAGACGCAGCCGCTGCAGGATGTGGTAACGTATGTCTGGCTGCAGCAGGGCTTTTTCAGGATGATGCTGTCGTTTGACGGCGAACTGACCGAGAAGATCCGCAGCGGCGGTATTGCCTACGATCTGTGCAGACCGCTGAATACCTATGCTTATTACTGTACGCGCGGCATGGCGCAAAAGGTTACGGGAAGCTTGCTCCGCTCCGTACCCATGATGATGATCGCGGTGCTGCTGCCGGACGGATGGGGACTGCGTGCCCCCGTGTCCGCGCCGGCGCTGTTCTGCGCGCTGCTCAGCCTTTTTTGCGGCCTTCTGTGCGTATGCGCGCTGGATATGATTTCCAACGGCTTTACATTGCTGACACTGGACGGCAGAGGCATTCAGTCCCTGCTGAATCTGCTGATGATGACTTTCAGCGGTAATATTCTGCCCCTGACGCTTTTTCCTGACAGATGGCAGGGCGTGATCCGCGTTTTGCCGTACGCGCAGCTGCTGGACGCGCCGATTCGCATATATACCGGATCACAGTCGCTGTCCGGCGTGCCGGCGATCTGGGGGCTGCAGCTGGCCTGGACGTGCGTGCTGACCGCGTGCGGTCTGCTGCTGTGGAATGTGAACCGTAAGCGGCTTGTGCTGCAGGGAGGCTGACGCGATGAACACAATCCGATTCTACACGCATTCCATACGAATGCTGATGAAGAGCCGGCTGCAGTATCCTCTTTCCTTTACTGTGCAGACATTGGCGCAGCTTGTGATGGAAGCCGGGGAAATGCTGGCTGTACTGCTGGTGATTGACCGCTTCGGCGGCCTGAAAGAATGGTCCGGCGGTGAAATGCTGATTTTCTTCGGCGTAATGAGCATTACCTTCTATATGACCGAGATATTCGGCCGCGGGATCACCGGCGGCATTGACAGCATGATCCGGCAGGGCGGAATGGACACGCTTCTGATCCGTCCGCGGAGTATCATGGAGCAGATGATCTGCCGGGATGTGGATCCACGCAGAATCGGCTGCATTGCCGTAGGGCTGACAGCGCTCATCGCGGGAAGCGCGCAGACCGGGCTTACGTGGACATTTATCCGGATCCTTCTGCTTCTGGAAGCGGTTTTCTTCGGTATGATGATGGTGCTCGGGCTGTTCCTGATTGAGGCCACATGCAGTATTTTTTCTGTCAGATCGCTGGAGATGATCAACGCGCTGACTTACGGCGGACGCAGCGCGTGCCAGTATCCGATTGATGTGTTTCCCCGACCGATCCGGCTCCTTTTTTCAGTGGTTGCGCCTTTCTCGCTGACCCTGCATGTGCCGGTTTCCTTTATTGTCGGCAAGCCTTTATTCGGGTGGCCGCAGTGGACAGCGTTCGTCTGCCCGCTTTCAGGCGCGGTTATTCTTGCCGTGATGACAGTTGTTTTCAATATCGGCATCAAACATTACCGCTCAACCGGTTCGTAAGGGAAACGCCGGTCCGGAAGGGAACCGGGCAGAACACACATGCAGTTCAAAATGATACGGGGCGGATCACCTGATCCGCCCCGTGGCTGTAATACGCAATGATTCCGTCAGTATGACAGGTCCTCCGTCGCGAACGAGAACGCGGCTACCCAACCGTAACTGCGGTCGGCGTACTCGACCCTGTACCAGATGTTATCCGTAAAGGAAGCAACGGCATAATCGAGAATCCTGTAAGTGTATCCTTCGGTGATCTTGCCGATATAGGCGGCGTTCGCGTCCGGCTGTTCGCGGACGCGCCCGTCATCGACCGCGTATGCCCACTGACCGACCGCTCGCCCGCCGATCCGTTTCGCGTAGGACTGGCGCTGTGTATTGGAAAGACTCTGATGATATACGTAACCGCCTGACCTGAAATTGTTCTCCGGGAAGGAGGATGAAGAGGACAGCTCTTCCGTGGCAAACTGGAAGGCTGCCGCCCAGCCGTAACAGCCGTAAGCGTATTCGACCCTGTACCAGATATTGTCTGTCTGGAACGCGACGGCATAATCCAGTATCTGATAGTACAGACCGGTGGTCAGCTTTCCGACATAGGTCGCGTTTCCGTCCGGCTGATTGCGAACAATGCCGTCATTGACGGCGAGCGCCCACTGACCGACGGCGTTCCCGCCGATCCGCTTCGCGATTGACTGCCTTTCCGTGTTTGACATGAGAGCGTAGGATACGGCGGCGGAGCATAATACGCACAGTGCCAGTATCAGAGCGATGACGGATTTTGCGCGGATTCTGTTCATGATGAGACCTCCCATATAGCAACAGATGTATTTTTTCTTTATTCAATCTTATCACACGCGGCGGTGTTGTCAACGGGTATACGGAGAAAGTCGCCTGTTTTTATACGGTTTTCTCAGTCTTCTTTTCTTCTGCGGTACAGATATTCATCCAGCTCCCTGCGCATCTTCTCGGGCATCTCCCGTTTCACCGGACATACGGCCGCGTTGGCCATATCTTCCGCGAAGCAGGCGATAAAATCGAGGTCTTCAATCAGACGCGCGGGATCCACTTCCTCCATCGTATCATACCGGCAGTGGAAAGGAACCACATTACCGCCGCCCATCCGCGCGAAGGATACCGCGGGAATTCCCTTATCGGCAAATGGCGTTGAGTCACTGGAATACACGCGCTGGTTTGCCCGGATCGGCACGCCCGCGATCGCGCCGCGGTACATGATATAGTCTGCCATCTTCTCTTCGCAGGTGCAGGCTGCGATAAAGTGACCCATTACCGCGCCGATCATATCCAGATTGATGTTCATCACGCACTTGTCCAGTTCGCTTTCATGCGCCTTTACCCAGGCCTTGGAACCCAGCAGTCCGCGTTCCTCTGATCCGCAGAAGATAAACTTCAGGCCGAAGCGGTTCGGGGCGGAGGCCTTCAATACCTCCATCAGGCCGAGCAGACCGATGCAGCCGCTCATGTTGTCATACGCGCCATGGCTCAGGAAGGTGGAATCGTAATGTGCCGTCAGGGTGATATACTCGTCCGTGGCTCCGGGTATTTCAGCCACTACGTTGTGTGAGGTACCGGTATACTCATCCTGCTCCACCGTGATTTTCACCGTTCGCGTCCTGTTACGGATCATACGCAGGGCCGTTTTCGCGTTCACGTTCACGCCGGGTATCTTTTTTCCGTCACATACATAAGCACGCAGTTCCTTGCGGTCGATATCGTCATGATCATAATGCACGTTGCCGTCATAGGTGATAAAGCCGACGGCTCCCGCCGCGTACAGATCCTGATAGGTAAAGTATCCCACGCCGGTATCCAGCAACACGATTTTGCCTTTCGCCGCGGCAATCGCCGCGCGGTCGGTATTGGGCATGTAGTACAGCGGCGCTTCTACGCTGCCGCTTCCGCAGCACATATATCCGCGGCAGGGCAGTTCCTCACCGTCCGCCGCCAGTGTCGCGTTTTTCATATGGCTCATCTGGACATCAAAGTCTTCAACGCGGGCCTCCACTTCCAATTCCGCGCAGCAATCCCGCAGATATTCCGCGCACTTCAGTTCCTCCGGCGATCCGCCGGTACGCACATAGTCCGTTTCTTTCAGAATTTTCAGGATTTTTTCTTCTGTCATGGCCATCGTCTCCTTTTTTTCACATTGTACCATTTTCCGCTTTAGTAACTTGAGTGATTTCTGCGCTGCCGGATAAGGTATATGTCTTTTTGCCGTACCCAATGATCATTCATTAGCTTTCCGCCGGCGTTCACTCAACACTAAAGATAAACTTATCAAATCCGGATGTCGAATCAATAAATTCTTTTCAGTTTCCTGTACTGCCTGTATGTACTT
>JAKSQH010000043.1 GCA_024404245.1 Clostridia bacterium | reverse complement strand
CGCGTCGCGGTCGGCGGTATAGATGTTCTTTACCGTACGCCAGGCAAGCTTCGGTCTGCGGTACTCATCGACAATGCCTTTGTTGTTAAAGGTTCTCGGCCGGCTCGCGAACCAGTCCTCCGATACCCTTACATCGGCGAACTGCCAGAGGAAGACGCCGGTGATGCCGCTGTCGGAAAGCACGGCGGTGAGCTGATTCTCCAGTATGGAGGCCTGCCTTTCCTCCGACCACTTGCTTTCCCCGAGCGGATCATGGTAGCCGTAGATCGCTCCGGCTCCGATTTCGCTGATGATAACGGGCTTACCCAATCCGCCGAAGGAATCGATCTCCGCCTGCTTGCGGCGCAGCGCTTCGTCCGCGGCGCTGCTCCGATACCACCCCGGATAGAGGTTGTAGCTGACGATATCCATCGCGTCATACACGCGTCCGCCCGGACGCTCCAGAACGGCTGCCGTGACCGGACGGTTCGGATCCAGCTGCCGGATCAGATCAAACACTTTCCGGTAGCATGCCGTGCCGTAGTCCGTATCATCGGCGCACTCGTTCAGAATACCCCAGACGAAGACGGACGGATGGTTGAAATGCTGACTGATCATTTCCCGCGTTGCCTGCAGGATCTGCTCCGTAAACAGCGGATGCCGCATCTGTTCTTCCGACAACGCGCGGGCGTGGGATTCCTCCCATACCAGCATACCGGTCTCATCGCACAGGTCCAGGAAGCGCGGATCATTCGGATAGTGGCAGGTGCGGATACAGTTGGCTCCCATATCACGCATCAGCTGAATATCCTGAATCATCGCCGAAAGGGGAACCGCGGAACCGAAGGAGGCGTACTCCTCATGACGGTTGAACCCTCTCAGCCGCAGCGGCCGGTTATTGAGCAGAATCTGTTTTCCGCTGACTCTGATTTCACGGAAACCGATCCGGTCGATCAGGTCATCCGCGGGCTCTCCGTCAACGGAAAGAACCGTGCGCGCCTCGTACAGCACAGGCGAATCCGGTGACCACGGCTTTGCCTGCCCACATTCAAGAGAGAACGCGACGGAAACCGTTTCACCCGCCGGAATGATGATCTGTTTGCTTTCGCTTCCTTCCGCGACGGAGACGGACAGCACGGCACAACGTTGCTGTTCGCACAGATTACTGACCGTGGCGTCAACCGCGGCGATCCAGCCCTTTTCGGTTTCGCGGGGCGTGATATGGCAGCAGGAGATATAAAGATCCCCAAGCTGCTCCATGACGACCGGACGGTTGATGCCGCCGTAGGCGTAATAATCGTTCGGGAAGTCCAGCGTGTACTGACTGTCAAAACGGTTATCCGCTTCCACCGTCAGCGTGTGATATCCCGGCTGAACGCGCGCGGCGATCGCCTCAAAGCCGGTATAGGCTCCGTAATGCTCCCGCAGCAGCCGGCCGTCCAGAAACACTTTTGCCCGGATGCTGACACCGCCGAACAGGAAACGTACATTTCCGCCGCATGAAACGGTTTGCTCATAAATACCCCGGCCTCTGTAACGCCGGAGACACGGATGGGATTCCCAGACGCCCGGAACGGTTACCGTTTCCGTATGTCCGAGCCCTCCCGCGTCCGGTGTTGTTAAGCGCCAGACGGGATCACACTCATGACTGTTACGGATTTCATGGGTTCTGAATATCCTTTCCATACTTAGCTCCTCTCAGCCCCGGAGACCTTTGCGGATTGCCGCGCCGGACCCGCTCAGGGCTGCTTGCCGATATAGGCCAGAATGCCGCCGTCCACATAAAGGATGTGTCCGTTCACAAAGTTGCTGGCGTCACTGGCCAGGAAAACCGCGGGTCCCTGCAGGTCCTCCGTGTTTCCCCAGCGGCCGGCGGGCGTTTTGCTGACGATGAACTGATCAAACGGATGCCTGCTTCCGTCCGCCTGACGCTCGCGGAGAGGCGCTGTCTGAGGTGTGGCGATATATCCCGGTCCGATTCCGTTGCACTGGATATTGGCGCCGCCGTATTCGGAGCAGATGTTCCGGGTCAGCATTTTCAGACCGCCCTTGGCGGCAGCGTAGGCGGATACGGTTTCACGGCCCAGCTCGCTCATCATGGAACAGATATTGATGATTTTTCCGTGACCCTTTTCGATCATCGAGGGAATAACAGCCTTGGAGCAGATAAACGGCGCGTTCAGGTCGACATCGATGACCTTGCGGAAC
Source organism: Clostridia bacterium (assembly GCA_024404245.1). Lineage (GTDB taxonomy): Bacteria > Bacillota > Clostridia > Christensenellales > Aristaeellaceae > Aristaeella. Next base: position 16,122 of record JAKSQH010000043.1, on the reverse strand, counting down.
TCGGCGGCGCTCATCTCTGTCATGGGGATACGGCGGATAATGCCGGCGTTGTTGACCAGAATATCGATTGTACCTACTTCGGCTTCGATCGTTTTGACCAGATTGTTCACGGCGTCCTCGTCCGTGACATCGCATACATATCCTTTGGCCGGGATTCCTTTTTCGGCGTAGGCTTTCAGACCCTTATCAACCAGCTCCTGATTGATGTCATTGAAAACGACGGTCGCGCCCGCCGCGTGAAACGCTTCGGCAATGGCAAAGCCGATTCCGTAGGAGGCACCGGTGATCCAGGCGATTTTTCCGCTCAGGCTGAAATCAGACATTTTCATATTCGTTCTCTCCTTTTTTTCTCAGTCGATCCTGTATTCCGCGCTTTCCATGGGGGCAAGGCTGAAGGTAAAGTCTTTCCCGGGAAGGCGGACACTGGATTCGACCGTGTTTTCAGTGTTGTTCATCACCAGCAGGATACGGTCTTCCGGGTACCACGCGGCTTCGGTACGGCAGTCCTCCGTAATATAGGGCGCGTTTTTCAGACCGGTAACCCGGATCAGGACGTCCAGCAGCAGGCGGTTTCCTTCATCGCCCCTGGCAAACGCGTTCATATAGACGCCGAAACCTTTTCCGAACGGGTGCAGTGTCATCTGCGGGATGCCGTCTTTTTCTGCCAGCACCAGCGTCTCGTTGTCGGTGAGGCGGATATTGTGCTTCCCGTTCACAACGCCGGCAACAGGGCGGATTCCTTCAACGGGTGTGATTTCGAATGTTCTGGCCGCGTGGCAGGAATACGCGCCGTTGTCCTCATCCACACCCAGAACATTTGCCATTCTGAAGAATGTGGGATAACCTTCCGCCGCGGAAGGCTCACCGATTCCGATATAGCTGCCGCCGCGCCAGACGAATTCAGTCAGCTTTTCAACAAGCGCGCTGCTGCGCCATGCCTCTCCGCCGCTCCAGGCGTCGCCGGCGTTACCGGCGTTGATCACCACATCGTAGTTATCCAGGGCGCCTTCTTCCGCGTCACGGAAGCTGATAAAGCCCACTGTGACGGGCAGACCGGAAAGCGCCTCATTCACATGAATCAGCAGATTCTGATCGGTTTCGTGGAAGTGCCCGGACAGGGTCCAGGAGCGGAGGCTTCCCCATGTGTGCATGACCGCTACGCGGCAGGGAAGAACAGCCGGCGCCCCGTGGGACTGCAGTTCCTTCAGCCGCCTGAATTCGTCCGCGATCTTCTCAATCGCGTCCACAAAAGACGGGAAACCTTCCGTCAGGTGCAGATATCCGCCGAGGCCGATTCTGTCCACACACTGACGCGCCAGCGCGCGGCGGGTGTTTTTCCAGTACTGCAGCGCGTCACGGGCGGGATCGCCGCCTTCGGAGAAAGTGGGCAGACCGCCGAGACCGACCGGGAACAGATAGGGATGCAGACGGATTTCATGTACCGGTACATCGGCGCCGGCGCACAGGCGGCATTCAAAGCCGCTGAAGACGCACTTGATCAGCCCGTCAAAGCCCATATTCGCGAAGTAGGGTCCGTAAGGCTCAAGGCCGACCCAACTGTCATCATAGAACACATAGGCTTTTTTGCCGTAGCGGTGCGCGATATCGGTCAGCTCTTTCGCTTTTTCGGCAACAAAACGCTGGACCAGATCCATATAGTCTTTCTTGGCTTTTGTCGGGATCCTGTGGGTTGCCTGCAGGTGACCGCCGTTCACGAAATCTTCCGCCGTCAGCGCGTAACCGTACTCCTCACGGAAAGCGTCCAGCGCGGCGGGGCTGACGGTGAAGTCATAGCTTCCCCAGTCACAGAAGCGTGTTTTCAGACGGCTGTTATCCCCGAAGATCCACACGAAATTGTAGAAAAGGCTGGTAAAACGGATGACCGTTGTATCGGGATTGGCTTTACACCAGTCCTCAAGCCAGTTTTTCAGATACGCCCAGGCAAGGGGATGCCGGGGATCCAGCTGGCGCAGGTGTTCTCCGGTCCAGTTATTGGTTGTATAGTTGTACATGTTGATTTCTTCCCAGATGCGCCAGACCAGGAAAGCGACCGTATACTGATGCCAGAGCTCGCAGCCGTGAACCGTGACGGAGCCGTTTTTATACTCCCAGCGCGCGGAGGGGACCTCCTCGCCGGTTGTTCTGTCCATGACCTGCATATAGCGGAGCGCTTCAGGCGTCTCGTTGATTTCAAACTGCTCCCGGAAGAAGCCTTTCAGCAGATCAATCGTAAGCTCCGGATCCGCCGCGGTTACCGCGTCGGTACAGAGAAATGTCTGCTGCTGCGTTTCGGGATGAGCGGCGGCGAACGCGTTGTGCTGACGTATGATACAGATTGTGGAATAAATGCCGTAGCCGGCGCCGGTGATCTCTTCCGAAAGATGGGTCCCGTCGCTGTCGCGGATGACGTCCGCGCCCCACCGCTTTGCCAGCTCCAGCGTCAGATGCTCGTAACCGGCCTCGCCGGGCAGGGTAAAGTCGCCCCTCTTCATGCTGTGTATACCGCCTTTCATGTTATATCGTCCCGTGATGAAGGACCGGCTCCGGTCCGCGGGCGGACAGAACCGATATATTCCTGCTTATATTATAAGGTAAAAGCAAAAATTTGCAAGCGCTTTCAGTTATTTTTATCCGACGAATCACAGATTGAAATAATCTGCCGGATATGTTAGAATACTAAACAAAATGAACCTTGCGGCAGGAGGTAAACATGTTTACACACTATTCCGCGGACGCGACTTCTTCGAAAACGCTTTCAATCAAATGGGAATATACCGGGGAATGCTCCTTTTTCAGGCTCCTGTGGACGGACAGGCTGACTTCACGCTCGGTTTTCCGTGCCGTGTGGGAGGGAACGGAACAGCAGTGCACATGGTCCAGATCCACCCGGAAACCGCATTATTTCAAGCTTCAGGCTGTGGATGAGGAGAACGACCGCGTGCCGGAGGAATCACCGGTCTTCCGCTCTGAAGCCGCTGACGCGGAAGAACCTCAGCTTGAGAAGCTGAACCGCGGCCTGATCGCCGTCCGAGCGCGCACCGGGATCTATCTCGGCTGGCGTTTGCTGAAGGAGGATCCGCCGGAGACGGTTTTTGAGGTGGAAAAGAACGGCGAACCGCTGGCGACTGTCGCGGACAGCACCAATTATATGGACCCGAACGGGAAAACGGACGATCTGTATACCGTGACCGCCGTTGCCGGCGGTGTACGCGGAGCGGCATGCGCGCCGGTGTCGGCACAGGCGTCCGGAGAGGGGTATATTGATATCCCCCTGCGGCGGCCTGAAGGCGGGGTCACGCCCGCGGGGGTCCGCTACAGCTATAATGCCAATGATATGTCCGTGGCCGATGTGAACGGGGACGGCGAGCTTGAATATATCCTGAAGTGGGATCCTGACAACTCCAGGGATGTCAGCCAGAAAGGCTATACCGGTCCGTGCCTGATTGACTGCTATACGCTTGCCGGGCGGCTGTTGTGGCGGCTGGACCTCGGCGTCAACATCCGCAGCGGGGCGCACTACACCCAGTTTATGGTATATGACTTTGACGGGGACGGGAAAGCGGAAATGGCGCTGAAGACCGCGCCCGGAACGAAAATGACGGTTTATGCCGCGGACGGATCCGTTGAAAGCGAACGGTATATTACGCTGCCCGAAAAAGACGCGCGGGCCGGTGTCACACACGCGGATAACTATGTATGCAGCGCGGCGGATTACCGGGAGCATCTGGCCGATGTCTTTTCGGAATGGCACAAGCATCCGGAAGTGAAGAAAAAACGGTGGCCCGCCACTGTGGAAGAGTGCTTCGGCATGAAACGGAAATATGTTTATCCGCTGCGCAGAAAAAACGCGGAGGCGCTGGCCGACTATTTCATCCGTGAATACGCGCCGAAACGCTCGCCGAAGAACGACCTGACAACCTTTGAAGGGTTTATCTATTCCGGGCCGGAATACCTGACCATGTTCGCCGGGGACGGCACCGAGCTTGAAACCGTTGATTTCCCGTTTCCGCGGGTGGATGACGGTCTGATGTGGGGTGACTACAGCTGGAACCGGGTTGAACCGTGCAACCGTGTGGACCGCTTTTTGTCCGGGGTGGCATATCTTAACGGGCTGACGCCGAGCCTGCTTGTATGCCGCGGTTATTATACACGTACCTGCATCGCCGCGCTGGATTTCCGAAACGGCCATTTCCAAAGTGTATGGACGGTGGACAGCGGCTTTGTACCCATGCGGAACCCCTTCGCGCCAACGCCTGCCGGTACGTTCGGAACCGATCCGGATTACGGCTTTATCGCGGGTCAGGGGAACCATTCACTGTCAACGGGTGATGTGGACGGCGACGGCTGTGACGAGGTGATTTACGGCGCGTGTGTGATTGACCATGACGGTTCCGTGCTTTACAGCGGGGCCGGATTCCTGCGGGACGGGCGATACCTGAACTGGGGACACGGAGACGCTATGCAGATGGCGGTTATTGATCCGGACCGTCCGGGCCAGCAGATCATGCATGTGTTTGAGGACGGGAGCAACGCGCCTTACGGGGAGGCCCTGGTGGACGCGGAGACAGGCGAAGTGATCTACGGGGAAGCCAGTGATGAGGACCTCGGGCGGTGCATGACGGGGAAGATTGATCCGGATACACGCGGGCTGCAGGTCTGGGTCAGGGAATTGCGCAATTGCGACGGTACCCGGAATCCGTTGCCGGTTCCGGGTACAAACGCTGTCATCCGCTGGTCCGCGGACCGCGGAACGCAGGTGACTGACGGTGTGGATTTTGTGCATGAAAAGCATACCGGAATCATCAACGATCCGGTGCACGGGGTGATGCTCAGGCCCGAAGGCACGCTTACCAACAACGGGACGAAGGGGAACCCCTGCCTGATCGCCGATATTTTCGGTGACTGGCGCGAGGAGCTGCTTCTGCGCCTTGAGGATAGCAGCGCGATCCGTATATATACCAACACGGAAATCGCGAACCGCAGGATGACAACTATGCTGCAGGATGTGCAGTACCGGTGCGGGGTCGCCTGGCAGAACAACTGCTATAATCAGCCGGTCTATCCGTCGTTCTATTACGGAAGCGATATGGAGGAGCTGTGAGTTACGGGCATTGCTTTGGAAACTCCGGCGGATCCGTCTTTCTGTGAAAAATCAGATAAAGAAACCGGCGCAGCGTTCTTCTTTCCGGAGGCAGTCCGCTACCAGCTTCGCGATGACGGCGGCACCGATGGCATTGAAGTGCGTCTTGTCAACATGACCGTCCGGAAAATCCGGATGCTCGCCTTTTTCAAGGACAACAAAAAGCTTTTCGGTCAGGTCGGCTTTCAGGCGCAGATACAGGTCGCGGGAGAGCTGCTTCAGGTCGCAGAGAACGAAGCCTTCCTTCGCCGCAAGACGGCGGACAGCGCCCGGGTACTCTCCGTGGGTGTAGAGCATGTTGATACCGTCATCAAGGAAGAACCGGCGGGAAACAGGCGTCATCAGGACGGGCGTGGCCCCCTTGGATACGGCGATGTCGCAATAGCGCTTCAGGTTCTCCGTATAGGTGGTGTCCGGATCCGTATGGCGTTCCTCGTCTTCTTTTTCGTCATTATGGCCGAACTGGATCAACAGAAGATCGCCTGCCTGCATGCCGGCTTCGACCGGCTCGAACAGCTTCTGATCCCAGAAGGACTTGGTGCTGGTTCCGCTGAGACCGTGATTGGAAACGGTAATATCCTTACGGACATATTCCGGAAGTGCCCAGCCCCACCCGCGGAAAGGCGGGTTGTTGTTATCCACGGTGCTGTCGCCGATGATCCAGATTGTTGCCATGGTGATTACCAGTCCTTTCTGATCTGCTTAAGATCGATTGTGCAGACCTGCGCGATGCCGTTTTCATCTGGATTGTTGAACAGAATGGTATTTCCGCCGCGGTCGAAGGACGGATGCTGATGGTCCGCGCCGGTTTTGCAGGAGCCGGTGGTCGCGATCAGTTTTGTTTTGCCGGTGGCGCGCTCCACCAGCACAACGCCCTCCTGCACCGTGGTGCCGAGATAGGAGATCCTGTCGGCACAGATCCATTTGCGGTCGCGGCTGAGGCAGGGATGAAGCAACTGCTCGCTCCATGCCGCCTCATCGAAATGACGGCCGTCCTTATCGCCGATCATGATATGCCCGGGCAGCTTCATGAAGGCCATCTCGCTGCCGTCGGCAGCCCAGACCTCGTGGGTGATCCACTCGTTCGGATGTTCCACATAATAGGGGCGCACATAACGCTCTTTCACATCAAACATCCAGGTGCGCTGGAAAGCGTCGCCTTCCGTTTCGTGGATGTAGAAAATCAGATTCTCATCCGTCGGGCAGATCTGGGCGTGGCCCAGCCTGAAATCTGTCTGATAGACGATTTCGGCCTCTTTGCCCGGATCCAGAATGACCAGCGCGTAAATCTTATTGGCCAGATGATAACTGCAGGCGAGACGCCCGGTATCGGACGCGGTCAGATGACCGGTGATCTGCCCTCCGGCGGGAAGATCGCCGGTTTTTTTCTGTTCGAGTGTTTCCAGATCAACTTCCCATACTTCATTTCCGTTTTTGCAGGTGTAGCCGACATTGCGGAAACGGTCGGTGGCGAAGCCGAAGGTTTTGTCAGTAACCCGCGTGAGGCTGCCGTCCTTCACATCCGCGCGCCAGCAGCCGCCGCCGCCGTCTCGCCCGGAAGGGTCGGCCTCCATGAAGAAGAAATAACGGTCATCCACGGAAAAGTTTTCACAGGTGAAATAGAGCTTGGCGTGTCTGTCCGGACCTTCCGCGTAACGCCGGCAGGTGTAACCGGTGACGGGATCCTTGTATTCGGTCATGATGTCAACCTTCTTTCATGCGTCACAGTGTGACTGCCTTGCCGGCGGGGACGCGGATAACGCCGCTCCCCCGGGTGTTGAGGTAAATGATGATATTATTCCGGAAAAAAGGGGCTGCCGCTGTCGGCAGCCCCGGGAAAGGTGAAGGATTACTGAGCGTTGGCAGCCTGATAAGCAGCGGTGTATTCAGCCTTGATCTGTTCGCCGCCCTCTTCGGACCACTGTTCCCAGACGCTCTTCAGTTCGTCTTCGTCGATGACGCAGGAGATGAACTGCACAGCAGCGTCGGACAGCAGGGTGTCCAGGGTGGAACCGAACGCGGTGTAGGTTTCGCTGGTCAGTGTCGCGCAGGGATTCAGCACGGCGTACTTGGCGAACTCGATGTTGTTGGCAGCGTATTCGTCACGCAGGGGGCTGGAAGCGGTGGGATACTTGGAGGAGGTCAGATCGCCGGGAACGCCCATGGTCAGCTGGTTGATGCTGCCCTGCAGGGTAACGTTCCTGTCGGTGTATTCCTTCTGCTTGGCAACCATTTCTTCGGAGTCGCCCGCGACATCTTCAGGATAGACATGACGGGTGCCGTCAGCCCAGATCCAGTAGGTCACGTTTTCGAGACCGGCGTTGAGGAGCATCTGGCCATCGTAGGAGTTGCACCAGTCAAGGAACTTCATGACCTTGGGCAGGTCTTCTTCCTTCACTGTCTTGGTCACAACAACCAGTCCGGCATAACCGGCGTTCTGGGGCCAGCAGGTGATGGAACCGTCCGCCTTCTTCAGGCCGATGAGTTCCTCAAAGATCTGCTCGGTCACGCCTTCGTTCTTCTCGAACCATTCCTGCTGACGGTGAGCGTTGTCGTTGCAGTCGAAACGCATGAAGGCCTTGCCGGTGCGTTCGATGTTGTCCCAGTCACTGGAGGTCACGGTGACGAAGTTGGGATCGATGCCGCCGATTTCATACAGGTGACGCAGCCACTTCAGGCCTTCCAGATAAGCGGGAGACTCGTGAGCGGGATACACGTTGCCGTTTTCGTCCACACCCCAGGTGTTGGGGGCGCCCATGGCGACGGTGATCACGTTGATGGTGCCGGCGGTGTAGTTGCCGACCATGTTCAGAGCGTAGGTATCCTCGGAGTAGCCGGCCAGGGCTTCCGCCAGGGCGGTCAGTTCTTCGATGGTTTCGGGTTCCTTGGTGATGCCGACCTTGGCAGCGATATCACTACGATAGTAGATACCGGCGCGGGGGAAGGCACGGGAACGGAACACACCGTACACCTTGCCGTTAACGGCGGTGGCCTTGTGGATGTTCAGGCCGGCTTCGTTGGCAAGCCAGGGATAGGTGGCGGTGTCAAAGACGTAAGGAGTCAGATCCCAGAAGGCGTTGACATTCTGCACGAAGGTGTTGTCGCGGCCGGGGAAGGAGATCAGGTTGGGCATGGATTCGGGAGTGGCCAGCGTGGTGGCCAGGATGTCACCGTAGCTGGAGTTGGCCTGAAGCTGGATGTCCAGTTTCACACCGGTCTGTTCCTGGATGTAGTCCAGAAGGGGGTTGCCTTCACGCACGAATTCAACATCCGTGTAGAAGTCGGGGAGCATAACGGAGAGCACAAAGGGCTCTTCCGCGGCTTCGGCGCCGGCGAAGCTCATGACGGAGAGCGCCATGATCGCGGCCAGAACGAGAGCGAGCAGTTTCTTCATTGGGGTATTCCTCCTTTAATATTTGCTCATCGGTCTCAGGGACCGAGGAAAGCCTTTGTCAGCCCTTGAGGGCACCGACCATGACGCCCTTCACGAAGTACTTCTGCAGGAAGGGATAGACGCACATGATCGGGACGGTGGAAACCACGATAACGGCCATCTTGACGGATTGCTCCGGAGGCTGGACGAAATCGGGATCCAGGTTGGACATTTCACCGGCGGTGGCGTTGGCCATGATGATGATCTCACGCAGCAACACCTGCAGGGGCCACTTTTCACGGGCGCCGGTCATGTAGATCATGGCGCCGAAGTAGGCGTTCCAGTGACCGACCGCGTAGAACAGACCGAAGGTGGCCAGCACGGGCAGTGAGAGGGGAAGCACGATTTTCAGCAGGATGCCGATATCGGTACAGCCGTCCAGACTGGCGGATTCTTCAAGCTCCTGCGGGATGCCCTGGAAGAAGTTCTTGACGATCATCATGTTATAGGCACTGATGGCGCCGGGAATCAGAACCGCCCAGTAGGTATCCTTCAGGCCGTACCAGCTGGCGTTGACAATGTAGCCGGGAATCATACCGCCTGAGAAGAACATGGAAACGATGACCATGTTGAGGAAGAAATTCCGGCCGCGCAGGCGGGTCTTGGAAAGGGCGTAGGCCATGGTGACGGTGAAGAACAGGTTGATCAGCGTGCCGCATACGGTGATGAAAGCACTGTTGCCGAAGGCCTTCAGGATGCGGTTGGACGAGAAGATGTACTCGTAGGCCGCGGTGGATACATCGTGCGGGATGATGAACATGGGCCGGGTGGACAGCTCATACTCCGTGGCGAAGGACGCGCCGATGATGTAGATGAAGGGGAGCAGTGTTGTGACGGCGATGACGCCGAGCAGGATATAGTTAAAAACGTCGAAGATGACATTGCCGGCGGAGCGGTAAACCCCCACGGGACCGGAGGAGATCTTCATTTTGCTCAGTTCGCGTTTTCCGTCCGGAGTGGTAACGACCTGTGACATTCGGAGACCTCCTTTCTCAGTAGAGTCCTTCTTCGCCCATCAGATGCGCGATCTTGTTGGAAGAAACGACCAGGATAATGGAAACAACGGACTTCATGAGACCGACAGCCGAAGCGTAGGAGTACTGCGCCTGCTGGAGACCCTGCTGGTAAACGAAGACGTCCAGCGTCTGGGAGGCTTTACGGTTCAGAGAGTTGGCCATCAGGATCAGGTGATCGTAGCCGGTATCCAGCACGCTGCCCATGCGCAGGATCAGCATCAGCACGATTGTGGAGCGGATGGCGGGCAGGGTGATGTGCCACAGACGGCGTAAACGGCCGGCGCCGTCAACCATCGCGGCTTCATACAGCTGGGTGTCAACATTGGTCAGAGCGGCGAGGAAGATGATTGTGCCCCAGCCGGTTTCTTTCCAGATGGTCTGGCCGATGATCATGCCGCGGAAGAGGTTGGGGTCCGTCATGTATTTGATGGGGTGCCCCAGAAGCTGCTCCGTGAGGCGGTATACGATGCCGCCGGAGGAAAACATGACCAGCGTGATGGAAACCACGATAACGATGGAGATGAAGTGAGGCACATAAAGGAAGGTCTGCACCAGCTTTTTGTACTTCACGGAACGTACTTCGTTGAGAAGCAGCGCCAGAATGATAGGCGCGGGAAAGTAGAACACGATATTGAGGAGGCTGAGGATCAGCGTGTTAGACAGGTAACGGGTCCAGGCCTTGTTGCTGAAGAAATACCGGAACCATTTGAGACCTACCCACTGGGAACCGAAAACACCGTCATAGGGGACGTAGTTTTCAAAGGAGATGACCACACCCCACATGGGAACATATTTGAACAGGATGAAATAGACAAATCCGGGTAACAACAGCAGGAACAGCCAGCGGTCACGGACGACGTCGGCCAGCAGACGGCGGCGGTACTCCTTGCCCTGGCCGTACAGGGCAATGCGTTCAGCTCTTTTCACGGGGAATCACTCTCCTTTCAGCATCAGCTCGGTCAGCATCAGGAAAGTGAGACCCTGACCGTAGGCGGTGGGGGTGACGATAATGTCTTTATAGTGCTGGAGGGTATGCCCCATACCGGTGCCGCCGGAGACACCCTGAACCGCGCCGGTTTCGTCAATCTGATTCAATACGGCTTCCGCGGAGAGGCGACCCATGGCGGCATATTTTTCATCTTCCAGCCAGCCGAGGCGCACGCCTTTGATGACGCCGTACGCGATGCCGGCGGTGGCGCTGGTTTCACAGTAGGATTCCTCTACATCGATCAGCGTGGTGAACAGACCGTTGACGCGCTGCAGCTTCCAGAGCGCCAGCACCTGATCCTGCCAGGCTGAACGGATCATGCGCATGGCGGCGCTGTTGCTCTTTGTGATGTCATAAAGCTCAATGGCGGAAACTGTGAACCAGGCGTTTCCGCGGGCCCAGAACGCGTCCGCGAAGTTGTTGCGGCCGTCGAAGGTCCATCCGTGATAGAAAAGACCGACCTTGTTATTCTGCAGATACCTGATATGCATCAGGAACTGATATTCCGCTTCTTCAATAAGCTCGGGCCGCTCAAGAACCACACCGGCCTTGCCGAGGAAAAGACCGACCATGAAAAGCGTGTCGCACCAGAGCTGCTGCCAGTGCTTGTTCCAGACTGTGCAATGCTGAAGCCCGCCGTATTCGGTGCGGGGCATTTCCTTCAGGACCCAGTTCAGCCAGCTTTCGATGACAGGAAGATACTTCGGGTTCTTTGTCTCGCCGTACAGGCAGGTGAGCGTAAGCACGGGCGCCACGGTATTAACGTTGCGGTGGGGCTGCTCAGGCCGGGAAAGCATGTCATCATACCAGCCGGTGAGATAATCCATGATGGCCTGATCACCGCTCTGCTGCCAGGTTTTATAAATTCCGTAGAGCGCGACACCGGTAGGCCATTCCCAGTTGTTCATCGTAAGATGTCCGTGCGAAGGATCGTTTCCGTCGGAATTTTTCAGCATGTTCAGCACTTTTTCGGCAGTTTCACGGTAATTCATTTTCAGCACCTCATCAGTCAAAATGCTTATTTAAGGATGTCATCAATCGCTTTCAGTTCGGCTTCGGTAAAGGTCAGATTCGTGAGCGCCTGAACGTTTTCGGTAATCTGTTCCGGCTTGCTGGCGCCGATCAGCGCGCTGGTGACGACTTCATCCCGCAGGCACCAGGAAAGGGCCATCTGGCTGAGCTTCTGGTTCCGGGCTTCGGCGATTTCATTCAGCTTGCGGATCTTTGTCAGCTGATCCTCAGTGATGCCGGAGGGCTTGAGGAAACGGGGGTCGCGGCTGGCACGGGAATCGGCGGGGATGCCGTTCAGATATTTGCCGGTGAGGAGCCCCTGCGCGAGCGGAATAAAGACGATGCAGCCCACGCCGTTTTCACGGAGTACATCGGTCAGCCCGTCCTCAATCCAACGGTTGAGGAGGTTATAGCTGGGCTGCTCAATGAGGCAGGGTGTGCCGAGATCCCGGAGCAGGGCGAACATCCTGGCCGCCTGATCCGGCTTATAATTGGAAATACCGGCGTAAAGGGCCTTACCGCTGCGCACGATCCGGTCCAGCGCCATGGCGGTTTCTTCCATAGGCGTATCGGGATCCGGACGGTGATGATAGAAAATATCCACGTAGTCCAGATGCATCCGCTTCAGACTCTGATCCAGGCTGGAAATCAGATACTTGCGGCTGCCGCCGTTACCGTACGGGCCGGGCCACATATCATAGCCGGCTTTGGTGGAGATGATCAGTTCATCACGAAAGGGCTTCCAGTCCGTATCCATATGCCGGCCGAAATTGGTTTCCGCTTCCCCGTAGGGCGGACCGTAGTTATTCGCCAGGTCAAAATGGGTGATTCCCGAATCAAAGGCGGTACGCAGCAGCTTCTGCTGGGTGCCGAAAGGTGTGATTTCACCGAAGTTGTGCCAGAGGCCGAGGCTGATGGCGGGAAGCATAAGCCCGCTTTTTCCGCAATGACGGTAAAGCATCCGTCCGTCATAACGCTGTTCGTCCGGTACGTAATTCATTGAAGAATCTCCGATCTGTATATTGTTCATAAATAAACACCGGTTTGTTAGCGCTTACAGTATACAATCACGAGACGGGACTGTCAACAGAAAGTTTTTCAAAAAGACTGAAAAGAACAGAACAATTCATAATTGGCATAAATGTGACCGGAACAGCATAAAAAGAAGCGCTGACGCGTAGCGATAAAGTGTCCGGCCTGCTCTGGATACGGAAAAAGGACGAGACGGTACATGAAAAAGACAACAAAAAAGAAAGCGCTTGCAATTTTGCAACCGGACGAATAAAATGGAAATATATTCAGGAAACGCGGGAACAATGCTGGCATACTGTGGATTGTTTTGCTATAATAAACAAATGAAACGTGAACGGAGGCTGGTTGTCATGAATGAAACGGGAAACAATACCATATATGAAGTGGCTAAGGAAGCCGGTGTTTCCATTACCACCGTTTCCAGGGTTCTTCATGGCAAGGACACGGTTTCACCCAAAACCCGGCAGAAAGTGGAAGCGGTTATTAAACAGCTGAACTACCGCCCGAGCGCCATCGCGCGCGGTCTGACAGGGCAGAAGACCAATACGCTCGGCATCATTCTGCCGAAGCTGACCAACCCGAATTATGCCCTGATCTTTAACGGGGCGTACGAAGAGGCCAGAAAGCATGGCTACGCGGTATCCCTGTTTCCCTGGAGCAGCCTGAGCGCCGAGGATTACAACCCGGCGCTGATGCTCGCCGAAAGGCGCCTTGACGGCGTGATAATCAATGTTGAATATCTCGCGCCGGAAGACGCGGTTCTTCTGGAACGGGAACTGAAAGAACTGCAACAGTATATGCCTGTTGTGCTGATCGGCTGCGTTCCGCAGGCGCTTGAATATCCCACGATCAACTACAAATATTCCGAATGGATGCAGAAAATCGTCGGGGAACTGACGGCTCTCGGCCATGAAAGAATCGCGTTTATCGGCGGCACGGAAGAAGACCGGTATGATTTCAGGCGCGATGTCGGCTATGCGGCGGGGCTGAAAGAGGCCCGGCTGCCCTTTGTCGGCAACTACAGGATTTACTGTAAGGCGACCGCGGAAGCCGGTGAAAACGCGATGCGGGAAATGCTTGAAAGTCTTCAGCCGAGATATTGGCCGACCGCGGTGATTGCCATCAATGATATGGTTGCCATCGGCTGCCAGAAGGTTGCTTTCCGGTACGGATTGAGGATCCCGCAGGATCTGAGCATCGTCGGTTGCGACAATCTGTTTTTCGCGTCGTTCAACAATCCGCCGCTGTCCACCGTGGATACAAAACAGCAGGAGCTGGGAGCCAGAGCGGTGCGGAAACTGCTTTCCGGGGACGGGAGCAGGGAAAACGCCGAATGGGAACTGATTCTGAGGGAATCAATCGGAAAGGCCGCGGATCCCGTATCGGACACTGAATGAAACTGACGGCTGAAGCAACTGATGATTCCGATTCTCCACAGCCTGTGAGCTGATCCGGCGCGCAGGCTTTTTTTATCGTGTGGGCCGACCGGGGGGCAAGGAATAAGGTGTAACACGGGATTACGGACAGGAGAGGCATGAAAGCCGGGTGTATGATCTGATATATTTTGTTTTTTACTTTTTTGCAGGTTTTCACGCGGAAACGCGGAAAATATAATTACGTTAACCCGATGAATAAACAGTCAGGAGGTTTGAAAATGAAAAAGACCGTGAAATTCCTTTCCATGGCGCTTGTACTGGTGATCCTTGCCGCGGCGGCGGCATCCGCGGAGGAACTCCTTCTTCCGCCGGTTCTTGAGGGCGACCGTGACTTCTACTCCGAAGCCGTGCTGGATAATATCGACCGGATTCAGGAGCAGGTTGCCGCGTATGAGGCGGAGATGGATATGGCTGAGTTGCCTGACATCGACGTATACGTGTTTGAGGACGCTTATTTCGAAAGCCTGGAAGACTATGCCCGCGCGGAAGCCGCTATGTTCGGCGCGATCCCGTATAAGATTCAGATCGAGGGGCAGGAAGCCTGGTGTTATATGTCCTCCGAGCTTTATGACGGCGAGTGGTACATTGTGCGCAATGACCTGATGCAGCGCCCCGACGGAAAAATACAGGAAACCTGCTGGTATTCCCGCACGGACGGCTATGCCATCGCGGATACCGGTATCACGATTCATATACCCTGCATGTATGACGAGGCGTCCGCCTCTCCGGATCTGGGCATTTGCCGGAGCTATGTGCTCAATACCGAACTGATGGGCGGCAATCCCACCGGAAATCCCGCAGAAATCGACTTCATTCAGAAAGAAATGCCTGAGAACCTCGGTATTGATGACCTGATCATCGATTATTCCACCCGCGTCGGCTCCATGACCGAGCTGGTTACCGTAAACGGCCGCTGCTGGTACAAGGTAGCCGGCTGGCTGGAAACCGCGGAAGGCGAAACACCGGCTTACTCCGTGCTGTATCTGCGGGAGAAGGACGACGAGGTGGTCGGCGTTCAGTTCGTGTGCCCCGATGAGAGCAACGGCGCGGACCGGGCGATTATGGAAACCACCGGATTCTGATACGCACCGGTTTACCGTGACTGTGAATAAGAATGATGAAAGAAGGTAACTGTATGAAGAAGATCCTCAGCGCCGTGCTGGTTGCCGTGATGCTGCTGCTTGCCGCTTCGGCCGCTTTCGGTGAGAACCTTGACGATATTCTGGATCATATGTATGTAAACTGTGCCAACGGAAAGATGCTGAACCTGCGGGACGCGCCCGGCGGGAAAGTGATCGCGCAGCTGGATAACGGAACGAAGGTCTGGATCAGCGGCGGGTTTATTTCAAAGGACTGGGTCGCCGTTACCGTGAAGCTGAAAGGCAAATATGTGGAAGGGTTTGTAAAGAACGAGTTCCTGCAGTCCAAAAAGCCCGGTAAGTATGAGATTACCGAGCGCGAGGATAATTTTGACGACGTGAAGCCGTATGTTGTGACCGCGAAGGCGCTGAACGCCAAAACCGATAACAGTGTCGGTCTGCGCGTGAAGCCGAACAAAACCGCGAAATCAATCCGCCGCCTGACGGCCGGCGATCAGCTGACGGTGCTTGCCTCCGGCCGTGTATGGCTGAAGGTGCTGGATCAGGAAACCGGCAAGATCGGCTATGTGGCCGATGATTATATGATCTTTGACCACTACGTGGAGGATGAGGTACCCGAAGACGAACCGGAGGACGAGGTTGTTGAAGTAGCGGAAGCCGTTGAGGAAGTCGCCTTTGGCGCGATGACCTACGCGGATTTCGCCACCGCGGAACTCGATTCCGAAGTGACTGTTGAAACCTACATCCAGGCCTGTGCTTACGCTCCCGCCTACGGCAACGCTTCCGCGTTCTGCCAGGATGAGTTCGGCGCTGTGTACCTCTACCGTCTGCCCTGCGATGATGAACTGGCCGCCAGGCTGGTTCCCGGCACCAAGGTTAAGGTTACCGGCTTCAAGTCCGAGTGGTCCGGTGAAGTCGAAATCATCGACATTTCCGCCATCGAAGTGCTCGACGCTGAAGCTTACA
>JAKSQH010000042.1 GCA_024404245.1 Clostridia bacterium | reverse complement strand
TCACTCCAGATCCCTTGGCCTATGCAAAAGAGCAAGTGGAACTTTATAACCGTGAGTACAAGGAAGGAAAGATTGCTTTCTTTTCATAATGCATACTATAAATATGGAACGGCAGGAAGCTTCCGTCACTCTGTGGTTCGCCGAACATTTCCAAGGTAGTATCTTTGCCTTTTCAGCAATATTAGCACCAACTACGGTAAGGGACGGTGTTCAGGTTTGATTGGAACCGGTCCCTTACGGGCTGTATGTTTACGCCTGACTTGTCAGACCGTCCCATACAAGGTCGTAGTATTCCGGATCCGTGTCGGCTTCCAGTTCGGGATAGGTGACGGCGTAACAGGCCTTTCCCGACTCAAAGCGGCTATACTGTAATCCGGTGACTTTGACCGTCATTTTCTTGCCTGTAACATTACACACTTCAATGTGCTTCGTGTGAGAATAACGGCTTTTATACTCTTGACGGCCGATCATGGTGACGGGGATTACGCGGGCCTTTCCTGACCCGAGCTGGTCCAGATGCTGCTCCTTTTTCTTTTCAAGATATCTCATGAGCAACAGTGCAAACCCGGTATACACACCGGCAACCACAAGAACGATTAAAAGCTTGGACCAGATTATGGATCGCGCGACGGATTCACGCCGGTCCATTTCTGCCTCAAAAAGCGCCTTCGCTTTCTCGGTCGCTTCTTTGTACATATCCTTATCCTTCAGTTCGGAATGGACATATTGGGGCGCGGAATTGAACAATCCCCCGGTCTTTCTGAAGTCCAGCGAGGTATAATCAAACTCTTCCGGCTCCATGATCTTGGTGATCTCATAATGACCGAGCGAAGCATAATGGATAGCGGTCATAGAGAGAACCCATTCCTGATCGATCTCGGGCGTAATAAAGCGGACTTTAAACAGCCTGTTCATAATCTTCGCTTCGGCATCCTCATAGGTAGGCCGGCTGCCCTTATAGCATCTGACATCTTCCAGTTCAAATGTCACAGGCATCACGGCGATTATGAAAGTAAAAAGAAGGATACAGAATCCCCAAAACAGGAGATTCCCGATCCAGCCTCCCTTCTTTTCCTTATAGATTGCGGACACGCCGGATTCAAGCATGGTATAGTTGATTTCTTCGCAATACTGTTGTTCCACTTTTTTCCTCTCTCCGGAATCGTCTTTAACGGTTCCCGTTATTGTCTTTAACAATAACCGTGATCGTCATTAACAATCACATTCTGTATGACGCGCTTCTCAAGCAAAAGTTCCATTAAAACGAACAAGATCATCGTGCCATTCCACTTTTAGATTATATCGCATGCATGATGAGGACATCGGGAATTCGCCCGGTATTGACTTCACTCCGAATAACTGCTGCATCAAGGCACTGTATACGGATTAACGTGCGCGTTAACATAAAGTACCGTCAGCTGACGGGCTCCCCCGACAGGAGAAGCCCGTTTTTTATCAACACCTTACAGCGGCATATCACCAGACAGAGAAAAACCATCCGGCCAGCGGTGAAAGAATGATCATCACCACGGAAAACGTAAAGCTGTCCATGGAAATCAAAGTAGCACGGCGGTCGGAAGGAAACATACCCTGCAGGCGTGTATTTGTGCGTACCTGAAGCGCGTCATCAGCAAGCGCGGCAATAAACCCGCCGGCCGTCATCAGTAATGCGATGCCCGTGTGCTCAAGCAGCACACCGCCGATCACGCCCGACACCGCCGCGACAAAGATCACGCTGTAAGAAGTCTTTTTCAGCTTCAGAATGCCCCTGGCTCCGATAATACCGCCCATCTGCATGATAAACAGTGCCGGACCCAGCAGCTTTTCATCAATACCGGCTTCTGTAAGGCGCGCCTGAAGAAAGAATGCAAGCAGTATGTCCACCGCACCCACAAAAGCATTACAGAGCATCAGTCTGAAGGCGCTTTTTTCCCTGATCATGAACCCGGCGCTTTCGCAAACACAATCCTTTATCTTTTTCATGAGAGAGTCCGTATGCTTTTCCGCGTTTTCACCGGTCCGGATCTCCTTCAGCGTAAGCAGGATCACTGTCTGTATCGCGCAGCTTACGATTCCGGCGGCATAAGCTGTCCTGTAACCGAGAATGAGGGCGAACCCGGCGCAGAGCGTGGATATTCCTTCACAGAGGCGGTAAATGATCATCTGTGCCGATTCATAACGGTCATACCGCTTTTCCTCACCGGCCGCTTTCATGGAATCATACGCGAGCGCTGAATCCGAACCGGAACAGAAACTGTCAGCGGACGCGTGTCCCGCGATGGACAGGCAAACGGTAAACAGTGATCCGGAAAGGATCATAATCAGATTCGCGACGATTCTGATTAATGTGCTGACCACAAGCGTTTTTTTGCGTCCCAGCACATCCGCCAGCACACCGGAAGGAATCTCAAGTATAAGCTTGGCGATATGATAACAGGTCTCGGCGAAGCCGATTTCCACCAGCGAAAAGCCTCTCGCCGCGAGAATTGCCACCCACGCGCCCGTAAGTGACAGATTACCGAGTACAGAAACAGAGTATAGCTTCAAAAGCTGTTTTTTCAAATCAAACATAATAAAAAACTCCTTAACATTTTGATGATGTCAAGGAGAAGAAACACTGTTGACCTACGGCATTTACCGCCGGAACAAGGGCCAAAAGGGTGCACTTCTCCCGTAACGGCAAACAACAGAACCTTTTTCAAGCCTCACGTTCACTGTTTTCCAGAACATGAATGCACCCTCCCTTCATTGAAAAATACAGACAGAATTATAACCGTCGCGCTATATCATGTCAAGAAATATGTTCCCCGGATACTCCGGAAAATTCTGTAGCTCAGCGCATTTTCCGCAGCGATCGCAACAGCGTTACCGCTGTCTCTTCATTCTCATTTTTCAGTCCGGGCACCGGCAGCATCACAGAGGCAAACCGCAGCCGCGGATATGATTTTTTGCTCTGTCTTTTTATTCGAATCGCTTCGAATCGGTTTTAATCAGTTCGAATCAATTCGAATCATGATATACGGTGGAAAATCAAATTGTTTCGCGCCGGAAAAAGGGTAGATCATAAATAACGTGTGTAAAATCAACAGGTTCAGCTACAGTGATTCGAATCGGTTATTGTGTATTCGAACCGGTTTTTCCGCAATCATGGAATCAGATCCGCCAGTTCTTTCAGTTCTGCGCACGCTGTTTTCCCGTTCGCGTTCGCGCAATGCACCAGTATAGCCTTCATTCCCGCGTTGGTTCCGCCCTCATAATCGGTTACGGGGTTATCGCCGATCATATAGCATATTTCCGGGTTGCCGGCAGCTTCCATCGCCTTTTCATAAATTCTACTGTCCGGTTTTTCATATCCCGCTTCCGCGGAAGTAATGTATCCGCTGATGTATTCGCCCAGGCCGAGACGGCCGAATACATCGCCAAGCTCCGGAAAATTGTTGGAAATAATATAGTTGCGGTATCCCCTGCCGTAAAGTAACTTCAGAATATCTTTCGCGTCATCATAGGCTTTGTAATCATACGCCATTACGTTATGCCTGAAAGACATAAGGATTTTCGCGATTTTCTCCCTGTCCTGATATTTCTTTTTCAGGTAGTAATCCAGTTTTTCTATCAGGCACTGCCACCACTGTTCACCGTTCTGATCGGAATGATCCGTATCATTATCATACCAGGAGCATATACAACGCATCAGTCTGCGCGCGTTCTCAATTGTCTCGCAGTACCCTTCCCCGTTACATGCCTCCGCGAAAGAATACGCGAACGATTCATTGTTGTACAGCAACGTTCCGTCACTGTCCCAGAAGATTACCTTTTTCATTCTTTTTACCTGCTCATTCTTCAAAAAATCAGGAAGAAAGGAATCAGCCGCGTTTCGTTAATATAAATCAGAAATGGTCCTGCCGGCTCATGTGGAAGGGAAGAGGCAAAAGCGCTTTGAGCCACGGATCGTCGCATTCCACCGCGCCGCTCAGGGAGAAAAACAGATCAGCGGCTTTTTCGGGTGCAAGGCAATCACATTCATTTTCCTTATCTTCCGAACCGTTGATCACACCGTTCTTCACAGAAATACACCAGCTGCCTTCATCCCTGACCGCGAAGCTGTAGCAGCCGTCCGGTATTTTTCTTACTTCTTCTCTTACGGCAAGCAACGCGCAAAGCATCTTCGGCCAATTCAGCACGCGTATCATCTGCATATCCCGGATGCTGACATCCTCCGCGATCTCCGCGAACACATTTCTGAGGCGTGAATCATAAAGCGCCATCTGTCCGCGCATTGATCCGAACCGCTTTACGAATGCTTTGATCACCTTCTGTATTTCATCCGGATCGTCCAGTCCCAGTTCCATCACAATTTCATCACGGTGGCATACATAACCGATATATTGCCCGCGGTCTGTGATAACAGCCGGTGCTGTCATCCAGCTGTACAGATATTCATTGAACCTGCTTCCTCTTTCGCAGGTATTTTCCCCGGCATAATACGTATTACGGATTTTTTCCGCGATCCCGGTCATTTCAGGATCATACGTTATGAAATCAATACCTTCATCATCCGTATCGCGCAGCGCGTGTTTCACATTCGCGGCATCCACTTCATACTCCAGAACCGGATCTGCTTTACCGAAGCCAAAGTAACCGTATCTCTGCCGCCTTCCGCCGAGAGCAAGAAAATCATAACCTTCCTGACGCGCGTCCTCAAGAAGCATGTTCATCAGCGCTTTCATGTGCCCTTCGCTTCTGTAGTAGGGATGAACGGACACACTGCCCACATAACCGCCTTTAAGCACGCCGTACGCGTGATGCTTCAGCTCGAACGGCAGCAGCGCGACCGTTGCCAGCACCTGCCCGTCCCTTACAGCTACATAATGAAGCTTCCGGAAATCATCATAAGCGTATACCTTAGGCAGAAGTTTCCTGAAATTATGCGGTCTGCCGGCCATGCTGAACACAAGATTGATAAAGTCAAGAATCTTCGGTCCCTCTTCCGGCAACGCTTTTCTGTATTCGGTTTTTCCGGTGCTGTTCTTATATTCTGTCATTTTCCCGATCACCGTCTTTCAATATTCAACCGCGTTTCAGTACATCATCCTTTTAATTCTTTTTTCACCGCAGTGTTTCCTTCTTTATTCTTTCGTCTGTATAGACCCGGCTTGACAATGACTGACAATCGGATAATAATAAGAACGATTCGCGATGAGGTAAAAAAGCTGTTTTCACAGGTTTCAATAAATAGAAAATACAATAATCACCGGAAGGAAGTTTTTCAAATATGGATGCGTTATTCCGCGCCCGTCTTTTTGATACAGACGGATATCCCGTAAGCGCTGTACCGTTTGGCAACGGGCATATCAACAGCACCGTTCTGATCACAACGGATACGAATCACCGTTATGTGCTCCAGAAGATCAACGGCAATGTATTCAAAGACCCCGAAGGTCTGATGAACAATATCGCCGCGGTAACAGACCATCTGCGCCGCAAGGATCCCGATCCGCGGCATGTGCTGACGCTCGTTCCGGCTAAAGACGGCATGCTGTGGCATACGGATGAAAACGGGGATGTGATCAGGCTTACGGAATATATTACGGACAGTATCTGCATGGATATGCCTGAAACACCGGATGATTTTGAACTGATCGGCAGCGCTTTCGGCCGTTTTCAGCTGTTGCTGGCGGATTTCCCGGCGAATCAGCTCGCGGAAACCATTCCTCATTTCCACGATACACCCGACCGCTACCGGCAGCTGGAGGAAGCAATAGAAAAGAACGCTGCCGGCAGACTGGATGAGGTCAGCGAAGAAGTTGCCTTCTTCCGCGCGAGAAAAAAGGATACTTCCTTTGTTACGGACCTTCTCGCCGCGGGTAAACTGCCGCTGCGCGTGACACATAATGATACCAAAACAAACAATATTATGCTGGATAAAGATACAAAGCAGCCTCTTTGCGTGCTTGATCTGGATACAGTAATGCCCGGTCTCGCGGGTAACGATTTCGGCGAGGCTGTGCGCACCGGCGCTTCTACCGGTGCTGAAGATGAACAGGATCTTGATAAGGTATCCCTTTCCCTTGAAATGTATGAAGCATTCGCCCGCGGATTTCTCAGTGTCTGCGGCAGCAGCCTCACAGAAACGGAAAAGGAAACGCTCGCCATGTGCGCGCGCCTTATGACCATGGAAAACGGCATGCGCTTTCTCGCGGATTATCTGAACGGCGATGTCTATTTCGCGATTCACCGCCCCGGTCACAATCTTGACCGCTGCCGCAGCCAGATGAAGCTGCTGACCGACATGGAATCCAAGTATGCCGCCATGACGGAAATCATCCGTCATCTGTGATTTATTCTTACAAATCAGTATTGCTTTCCGGAGCCCCCTCGCGGGGCTTTTTTTTCGAAAAACCTGACTGTCAAAAATGCAGAATGCGAAGGTTTCCGGTAAAAATCTCATTCACGACCGCCGGTGGCGGAAATTTCGTGAATGAGTTTCTCAAGCGAAAAGGAGCAGGCTCTACAGTGTAGAGCTGCGACTATTGAGCTTGCGGACCGATCGGAAAGCCCTTAAGTCGACCCGCAGGCCGAAACCTTTTTACCGTATTCTTTTCAAAACTGCGGTTTGATGATATAATAGGATGATTTTCTACTGCCGCTGTGAAGTGAGGTGAGCAGCTCCATGTCCATGCGAGTCGGTGTCATTTCCCTCGGATGCAACAAAAACCGGGTGGATACGGAATCCGCGCTCGGCATTCTGAAAGACCGCGGATATACCTTTACCGGTGATCCTGCCGAAGCGGATATCCTGCTTGTAAATACCTGCGGATTTATTGAATCGGCAAAGGAAGAATCCATCGATACCATCTTTGAAATGGCTTCCTATAAAGAAACGGGCGCATGTAAGCTGCTGGTTGTAACAGGGTGCCTTGCCCAGCGCTATGAAAAAGAGCTGATGGATGAAATTCCGGAAATAGACCTGATGCTCGGCGTGAATCAGTACGCGATCCTTCCGGACGCGATTGAGCAGGCTCTGAAAGGAAAGCGATTTTCCCGCTGCATTGATGACCTGACCATGTTTGAGCAGAAACGTGTGCTCACAACACCGCCGTGGTCAGCATACACGCGTATCGGTGAGGGATGTTCCAACCGCTGTACCTTCTGCGCCATTCCTTTAATCCGCGGACCTTACCGCAGCAGGAATGAACAGCTGATTCTTGATGAAGTGAAAGAGCTCGCGCGGCGCGGGGTGAAGGAGCACATCCTTGTTGCTCAGGATACCACACGTTACGGTACAGACAGCGGCGGCCATACAAAGCTGCCGGATCTGATGCGCAAAGCCGCGGCGATTGACGGAGTGGACTGGCTGCGCGTGCTGTACTGCTATCCGGATGAAACAAATGATGAACTGCTGGATGTAATTGCCGGCACTCCTAATATTTGCAGTTATCTGGATATTCCGATTCAGCACGTAAACGCGGAGCTGCTGAAAAGAATGCACCGCCGCGGCACAAGGGACGATATCATCCGCAGTGTAAAGCACGCGCGTGAACGCGGGCTAACGCTGCGTACCAGCATTATTGTGGGTTTCCCCGGTGAAACAGAGGATCAGTTTAAGGAACTGCTGGACTTTGTCGGTGAAACGGAGTTTGACAGGCTCGGCGCGTTTACTTATTCCGCTGAGGAAGACACACCCGCGGCCAGATTGTCTGATCAGATTCCGGAAGAAGTAAAGCAGGAACGCTATGACAGACTGATGAGCCTGCAGGCCGGTATTTCCCTTAAGCGGAATCAGGCGCGCCTCGGTACCGTGGAAAAGGTGCTCATTACAGACCGGGGCGAAAACGGGCTCTGCCTCTGCCGCAGTGAAAAGGAAGCGCCCGAAACTGACGGTGAAATTGTCTTCACCGCGAAGAAAACCGCCCCTGAACCCGGTACCTTCGCTGATATCCGGATTACGGATGCCGATACGTATGACCTGACAGGAGAGCTGATTGAATGAACCTGCCGAACAAACTGAGCATTGTACGCGTTTCCTGTGTTCCTTTCATCATTTTTCTGCTTTATCAGAGCGCTGAATGGTGCCGGTGGGCGGCAGTCGGGCTGTTTGCCTTTGCCGCTTTTACGGACTTTCTGGACGGGCAGATCGCGCGTAAAAACAACCTGGTAACGGATTTCGGAAAATTTATTGATCCTATTGCCGATAAACTGCTTGTCCTCAGCACCATGATCATGCTTACAGAGCTTGACAGACTGCCCGCCTGGCTGGTCATTCTGATTCTGGCAAGAGAGCTGAGCGTTGACGGTCTCCGCCTGATTGCCGGTACAAAAGGAAAGGTCATTGCGGCCGGTCCGCTCGGTAAAATCAAAACCGTCAGTCAAATCGCGCTGATTTTGTTCCTGCTGATATCAGGAACATCCGCTTTTTCAAGCGTTGCGGGTACTATCCTCTGCATCTGGACAGGTGTGATCACATTGTGGAGCGCTGTGGATTATTTTTTCAGAAACAGTGCCGTCTTCGGCTGAAATATCAACGCCCGGAGTACAATCCACAATATCTTATCAACAGGGTTGTTAATTCTGTTGATAATTTTCCTTTTTTCGGTTATATTGGATATAGATGAACCTCATTTTTCATTCTGAAGGCATCAGGAGCGGATCAAATGAGGTTTGAAAAAAGGAAATAATGCGGAAAAAACCCCGTTTTTCCTTTTACTTGTGGATAACTTCAAAATAATCCACAAAGTTATTAAACCTTTAAATCCTTATTTATCAAGCTTTACACCGGTTTTCCACAGTTTTCACAGGCCCTACTACTACTACTACTATATATAATACTACTATATGATATGAATAGCCGTCCGGCTGAACAAAGAGAGGTTGAACGAGATGCAATTTACCATGAACACACAGGACCTTCTTGAAAGTCTGAATATCGTGACGAGGGCGCTTTCCGCCCGTCCCGCGAAGCAGATTCTGGAAGGCGTGCTGATTGACGCGGATGATGACCGTGTTACGCTGACCTGTTCAGACGGCAGCATGAGCATTCAGGCGATCAACGCCGCGGATGTAAAAGAAGTGGGAAGGCTTGTTCTTCCCGGCCGTCTTTTCAATGAGTTGATTCGCAAGCTGCCCGGAGGATCCGTAACGGTAAGCGTTACGGATAACCGTACCGCTTCCATCCGTTGCATGAAGAGCCGCAGTAACATGGCATGTATGAATGCCGGTGAATATCCCGATGTGGTTTCCATCGCGAACGGTACGGAGATCAAAATCCCGCAGAATAAACTGAAGGATATGATCAGCCGTGTTGTTTTTGCCATTGCCACGGATGAGACCCGCCAGATTCTTACTGGCTGTCTGATGGAAATAAGCCGTGACGAAGCACGCCTTGTCGCGTTGGACGGGTTCAGGCTTGCGATTCAGAAGGTTTTCCAGCCTTTTGAATTACCGGCCGGTATGGAAAAAATGACAGCGATTATCCCCGGCAAGGTGATGAATGAACTGAGCCGTATTCTTCCTGATGATGACGCTTTCTGCCATATGTACTTTGAAAAAGGCAGAGTGCAGGTGAACTTCGGCAATATCAGCTTTTCCACAGTATTGCTGAACGGCGAATACATCGATTACAGAAGGATTCTGCCGGATGATTTCCATACGGAAGCGAAAGCTAACCGCGGCAGTGTGCTTGAAGCGATTGACCGCGCGAGTCTGATGGCACGTGAAGGAAAGAATAATCTGATCAAGATGAAGTTTGAAGGAAATACACTTACGATTTCCTCCAACGCCGAACTGGGCGATGTAAAGGAAGAAACGGAAGCTGTTTTGAACGGCAATGCCATTGAGATTGCTTTCAACGCGAAATATATCACGGATATTATCCGCAACGTAAGTGATGACGATATCTTTATGAAGTTCAAAACAAATGTCAGCCCGTGTGTTTTTGTACCGCAGCAGGGTGATGATTATCTGTATCTGATTCTTCCGGTCAGAGTTTTCCAGTAAACCGTACGTACCTGAAGCAAATGGCGGGAAAGCGAGAGCTTTCCCGTTTTAAAAAGAGAGATTGGTATGAAGATCGAACAGCTTACACTCCGCCAGTTCCGTAATCACGCGTCTCTGGAACTTCGTCCGTATGAAGGGATTAATCTCTTTTTCGGCAAAAACGGCGCGGGAAAAACAAATATTCTGGAAGCGATCCATTACTGTGCTCTGGGCAGAAGCCACCGTGTGAATAACGATCACGATGTAGTAATGGCAGGCACTGAAATGGCCGCGTGCGGGTGCAGAGTCGCCGCTAAAACCGGAAAGACGGATGTAATTGTAAAGCTGACACCCGCGGAAAAAAGAAAAAAGACTGTATTTATCGATCAGAAAAAGGCTGAACGTCTTTCCGACCTGATGGGTCATCTCCGTTGTGTGATTTTTTCGCCTGAGGATCTGGAGCTGATCAAGGAAGGACCGGGAACAAGAAGAAAGTTTCTGGATATGATGCTCAGCCAGATCAATACATCGTATTTCATCGCGCTGCAGGAATACAGAAGTTATCTGGAACAGAAGAATTCGGCGCTGCGTGAGATGAAATACGGAGGTTCACGTGATGACGGAATTCTGGAAATCTTTGACAGAAAGTTGTCTGCATTGGCGGAAATGATTACCGCGGAGCGTGAAAACTTTACAAAGATGCTCAGTGTGGAAGCCGCGCGCATCTATCATTCCATCAGCGGCGGAAAAGAAGAAATACTGTCCGTTACGTATCAGTCCTCTGTAACGGGAAAAAGCGCGGAGCAGATTTATGATCTTCTGGTAAAAGGTCGTGACAGCGACATCCGTTACGGAATGACGGAAACAGGACCGCACAGGGATGATTTGCTGATCCGCCTGAATGAAAAGAATATGAAGGTTTATGCCAGTCAGGGGCAGATACGTACTGCCGCGCTTTCCATCAAGCTGGCGGAGCTGAAGGTATTTGAGAAAATATGCGGAGAACCGCCGGTGCTGCTGCTGGATGATGTGATGAGTGAACTGGATATGGAACGCAGGCTGCATCTGCTGGATGAAATTCGCCATGTGCAGACATTTATCACCTGCACGGATGAAACGGATGTACAGGATGAGGGTATGAAGCAGGTCTATTCCATTTTGTCCGATGACGGGAAAGCAACCGTACGGCTTACAGACAGCGGTGACAGTGAAGCAGTGAAGTTTGAGGAACCTGACTTTTATTGAAAACAGTTCAAAAAAAAAGCCTGAATGATGCATACAGATCAAAAAGATCGGAAAACATGTATAAGGATGACGCAAAAATGTTTCACGTGAAACATTTTTGCTTTGTGAAGGAAGTGAAATACGGTCATGGAGTGGACAAAAGAACAGCGTGAAGTGATTGATGCCGATAATAGCGAGATCATTGTGAGCGCGGCGGCCGGCAGCGGAAAGACCGCTGTGATGATTGAAAGAATCGTACGCCTGATCGGAGACGGTGCTTCTCCTGACCGTATGCTGATTGTTACCTATACAAATGCCGCCGCTTCGGAAATGAAAGAAAAAATCCGCAGAAGGCTGCAGAAGGAAAAAGACCGGCTTGTATTCCGCAAAGCACTTGAGAAAATAGAGTATCTGGAGATATCCACGATTCATTCTTTCTGCCAGCGTCTGATCAGACAGCAGTTTCATGTGATCGGAATTGATCCTGAAACGCGGGTATGTGATTCGGCGGAAAGGAAGATCCGTTTTGAGGAAGCATACCGGAAAGCGGTCGACTGGTGTGCGGTCAATGACAGTGAGGCTTTTACCGCGCTGAAAAAAGCATATAAGAAAAATGAAACGGCGGAACTGGTCAGCGAGCTGCATTCATTTATATATTCTCTGCCGGATCCGGCTGAATGGGCAAAGAACGCGGTTCAGATGATACCGGATGAAATGAACAGGGATCATCCGTGGTTTTCCGCCATCAGTGAAATGGTTTCCGAATGTGCCGGATCAATACGCGTGCTGTTCGCAAAGCAGCAGCGGATGCTGGAAGATGAATGTGCCGTTGACAAGGTCAGAACTCTGTGGACCGGTGACTGTGAACTGCTTGAACTGCTGGACCGTTTTGATCGGAATGAACAGGACGGTATCGCGGGTCTTCGGAATTTCAAAATGAAAAACTGGAACCAGAGAGGCGCTGAAACAGTTGATGAGCTTGACTGGTGCGCGCGGTTCAAAACGGTACGTGAGGATATCAAAAAGCTGCATGCCCGGATTACGGAACTGATCTCGCTTGATACACAGCATAATCTGAAAGATTTTTCCGTTATGCGTGTTCTTACGGGAGCACTTGTCAATCTGACATTGAAAACAGCGGAGATCTTCGGTGAGGAAAAACGCAAACACGGTTTAATGGATTTCAACGATATGGAACATTACGCTTTGCGGATTCTTTCCGACCCGCTGCACGGTGAAGCGATCGCGAACGGATTTACGCATATCTTCGTGGATGAATGCCAGGATGTATCCGCGGTGCAGGACGCGATTATCCGCAAACTGAAAACAGGTGAGAATGATCTGTTCATGGTGGGTGACGTGAAGCAGAGTATCTACCGCTTCCGTCTCGCGGATCCTACGATCTTCCTCAAAAGGCTCACAGAATATTCGGACAGTCCGGACGCGGAAACAAGGAGAATATTCCTGCAGCATAATTTCAGATCCCGCCCTGAAATACTGGAAACGACAAATACCGTATTCCGCAGCGTAATGAGAAAAGAAACAGCGGAGCTGGATTACGGGCCGAAGGAGGAACTGATTCCCGGCAGAGTAACAGAAGGCAATATTCCCGTTACGGTTGATCTGATTCAGAATGTTTCACGTGAAACAAAACGCGCGGATATAGAAATCATCGCGGACGGTATCGCGGCTGAAATCCGGTCTTTGCTCAAGGAAAAACGCCTTGATACCGATCATGATGAATACTATCAGTACCGGGATATCGTGATTCTGATGCCGCGGGTCGCGAGTATCGGAAAAAAACTGGCCGATCTGCTTTCTGAGAGAGAAATTCCGGTTTACTTTGACGGCGGCAAGGATTACTTCCAGCTGGACGAAATCCGTGAGGTCCGTGATCTGCTGGATGTGATCAGCAATCCCAGGCAGGATATGAAACTGATCGGCGTACTGAAAAGAACGCCGTTCGGTTTCAGCAATCAGGACCTGTCCGTGATCCGGCTCAAAAACCGGCGTAAGGGAATTTCCTTCTATGACGCCTTTGTGGAAACGTCCTCGGGTGATGATGAAATCGCCGCCCGTTGCGGGGATGCCCTGCGCAGAATGGAGGACTGGCGCTTTCTTGCCGAAACGATGCCTATGGGTGATTTCCTCTGGTATCTGATTCGTGAAAGCGGCTATTATTATGTGAACGGAACGCGTGAAAACGGCTCCGTTCGTCAGGCGAATCTGCGCATGCTGAGCGATAAGGCCGGTGAATATGAGAAGAACGGGATCTGCAGCATCGGTCAGCTGACGGAGCATCTGGCGTTTCTGACCGCTTCCGGTGATCAGAATTCCGCAAGCACGCTCGGTGAACAGGATGACCTGGTCAGAATCATGACGATGCACAAAAGCAAAGGGCTTCAGTTCCCGGTTGTTTTTTGCACGGGGATGGATAAACCGAAAGGGAATCCTCACGCGCTTCCGGTCAGGCTGCATAAGGAGCTGGGTATCTGCCTGCGCTACAGAAACGGTGATTTGAGAATTGAGCGTTCAACAGCGGCGGACGATGTGTTCGCGTGGCGCATCGCGAAGGAGGAACGCGCGGAAAGAATCCGTCTGCTGTATGTGGCTATGACAAGAGCGCAGGAAAAGCTGTATCTTGTTTCCACGCAAACGCAGAATCCGCTGTGGTCATATCCGGATTGTATATACCGTACGGACAGCGCGAAATCGGAAATGGACTATGTGATGCCCGCGCTTCTTTCTCAAAACGGCGCGGAATATTCCACAGGTTGTGCACAACCCTTAACCCTTTGGAATATAAGGGTTACAGATGATAATACACAGAAAACTGTGGAAAATGAGAAAGTTATCCACAATTTGGCGGAATGGATTGAAACAACGCTTTCAGAGAACCCTGTTGATCGATTGTGGAAAAATGATTCTGATCACCGTGATGATGAGAATCGCGTAAGAAAGATATCCGTCACTTCTCTGCTGAGTGAGGAACCCGCGGCGGAAAGTACGGACGAAACGATTACGGACAAGCGCACGGAGGATCTGATCGCGCAGCTTGGCAGGCTGGAGCAGGAGCCTGCTTTCCGCCGCGGTGAAGCCGGTATATCCGGCGCGCGGCGCGGCACGGCGACACACAGGCTTCTTTCTTTGATTCCGCTTGACGGCGCTATGGATGAGAGGCATGTGCGCGGGGTGGCCGCCTCATTGTGCGGTAAGGGTATCCTGTCGCGTGAGGAAGCCGCTGTGATCAATTACAGGCAGGTTGCCGCTTTCTTTGCCTCACCTGTCGGTAAAAGGATGCTCCAAAGCACGGATGTGCGCCGTGAATGGGATTTTGACTGCCGTGTGGGTGAAAAAGGAAATATGATTCTGCAGGGAATCATAGACTGCGCTTTTGAAGAAAACGGCAGCTGGGTGATTGTGGATTATAAAACGGATCATGTGGCGGATTCCGCGGAGCTGGCGGAGCGTTACGGCAGGCAGATCAGGCTGTACGCTTCCTCTCTGGCAAGGATCACCGGCAGACCGGTAAAAGAAATGTGGCTGTATTCGCTTTCCCTTTCGGAAGCGGTACCTGTCACGGAAAGTGAAGTGGACAGCATATGAGAAAAGCGGTGCTTGTTTCCCTTGACGCGCTGTTTGACAGAGATCTCGCGTTTTTGAAGCCGGACGGCGGTCTTCGCCGTCAGCTGGACGCCGGTACCTCGTGCGATCAGGTAAAAACGGTCTTCCCTTCTCTTACATATCCCGCGCACACGACGCTGATCACGGGTTGTGATCCGCGTCTTACGGGTATCGGTCATAATCAGCCTTTTCAGCCGGATAAAGAGAAAGCGCAGCGCGCCTGGTACTGGGACAGGAGCTGTGTACGCGTGGACACGCTGTTTGACGCGGTCCGCAGAAGCGGCGGCACTTCCTCCTCTATCCTCTGGCCCGTTACCGGGAAAAACAGGAATATTCGCTGGGCGCTGCCGGAGGTTCTGGCGCTGCCGGGTGAAAATCAGGCGCTGAAAATGATGTCCTACGGCAGTCCTCTGTGGATTTTACGTATGGAGATGAAATACGGTCATCTTCGCACCGGCATCGGTGAGCCGGGCTTGAGCGACTTCGCGACGGCGGTTATGCTGGATGTGATCCGTTCCCGTCAGCCGGACCTGACGGCTGTTCATCTTGTGGATCTGGATGAAATGCGTCATCTGCACGGTGTTTTCAGCAGGGAGGCAATGGAAGCCGTTGCCCGCCATGAGGACCGTGTGGCCGCGCTGGAGGAAACGCTCCGTACTGTGAAAGGGATGGAGGACGCGCTGCTGATTGTGGTCAGCGATCACGGGCAGGAGGATATTACCCGTACTGTGGAACTGAGATCGCTGCTGCGTGAACACGGTCTGGATAAGGTCATTCTGCCGCAGTCCAACGGCATGACTGCTTACTTCTTTTCTGTTACGGATGATGAAAACGCGCTGTCGGGTGCTTACCGGTATCTGGATGAACACAGGGAACAGTTCGGTATATCACGGATGTACAACGCGGTTGACCTTTGCGCGATGCATTGTGTGCAGGGACCGGTTTTCGCCGCGGAAGGCGCGCCCGGTGTGGTTTTTTCCGATCTTCTTGAGCCGTTTAAACGTGAGGCGGCGACACACGGCTTCGGTCCTTCCGGCAGCGCGGTGAACTGTCTTTTCTCCGTAAGCGGGAAGGGAATCCGTTCCGGGGCGCGTCTGCCGTCCATGCCGATGCGTGATGTCGCGCCGACGATCGCGGAACTGATGGGCATCAGCCTGCTTGACGCGGAGGGTGTCAGTCACGCTTCTGAATTTCTTGCAAAATAACGCAAAAGTGGTAGAACCTATACTAAAAAGCGGCAAAATACGGCATAAAAGTACCTGATAACGCCTGTTTACAGAGGCAAATTTGACAAAAGTGGGAAAGGTGTGATAAAATACAGCCGATGCGCCGGTGTACGTCGCTGTCAGAGAGCGATTTTTAAATAGATCATTTTCGGATCGTTTTCGCGGTTCTAACCGCGGAACAGCGGAGGTGCACTCTTCTATGGGTTTGGAAATGACGGTAACCCACTATTATCACAGTGGTTTTTCCGTCGCCTGTGATGACATTATTCTGATCTTCGATTACTGGCTCGGTGAGGAGAACGAGCTGCGGGATTCCGAGCAGATCACAGCGGCTGAACTGGAGAAATATAACGAGATTTATGTTTTTATCAGCCATGAGCATATTGATCATCTGGACCCGGTTGTATACACCTGGCGGGATCAGGTTCCCGTGATGTACATTGTCTCTTCGGATATGCCTGTCGGAACGCGCGGCAAGCGTATGGCGCCCGGTGAATTCGCGCGCCTGAGTGAGAATGTTTCCGTGCGCGCGTTTGATTCCACGGATCTGGGTGTTTCTTTTCTGGTGGATATTAAGGGAATCAGGGTTTTTCACGCGGGTGATCTGAATTTCTGGCACTGGCGCGATGAATCCACAGCCGCGGATATTGCCGAGGCGGAGGAGGAATATACAAAGGTTCTGCACACACTTGAGGGGCAGGATATCGATGTATGTATGTTCCCTGTTGATCCGCGTCAGGGCGGTATGTATGATGCGGGTGCCAATTACTTTATCCTTACGGTGAAACCGCGGCTGATGATACCGATGCATTATTTCCACCGCGGGGATATCGCGATGGAGTTCGCGCGCAGGGCCCGCTGCAGGACAACTGAGGTTCTCGCGATGCCCGGCTACGGTGACAGGATCCGCCTGTCATTCCATGAGGACGGGGATACGGAAATCAGATATGTGTCCGTTCATCCGCAGGACGGTGAAGAAGAGGTTACACAGTCTGATGAGTTTCCCATTGAGTCCGGTAACGATCCGTTTGCGGAATCGGACATGCCTGTACCGCTCAGCCGTGACAATGATCATGAATAAACTCCCGGAACCGTTGATCTTCACGGATCAGCGGTTCTTTTTTAATTCTCCTCAGTTTTATACACAGGTTATCCACAGTTTTCCCCACCCTTGCGTATATGCCTGTGGAAACGTGAAACCATTATAAATCAACGGTTTCGTAATTACAGTAGGCGAAAACCGTTGATTTGCAAGCGTTTGAAACCTGTGGATAACTTTCGTTTTCGTAAAACCGTGTCAAAACACGAAAAAAAGCGTGATTTCTTTCGAAAACACGCTTTTTCAGTGCATTTATTCTATAAAATCAGGCGTTTTCAGCGACCCACTCGTTCAGCTGATGCACCAGTTCATCCGCGTTGGCGCCGTGAACCATGGAAGCTTCTTCAATAGATTCCGCTGTGGCGTGCGGGCAGCCGAGGCAATGCATGCCGAACTCCATAAAGATGCGGGCCGTGCCCGGATAAGCGGACAGAACCTGTCCGAGAGTCATTGTTTTGTCAATCGTCATGGTGAAATACCGTCCTTTTCATGTGATAGCGTCATATTACGCCCCGCCTGCCGTGTTGTCAAGGGCGGAAAAAAGGCGCCGCATAAGCGGCGCCCGTTTTCGCGGAAAGATTACAGCTCAGCGAAGTACTTGATGGTGCGGACCATCTGGCTGGTGTAGCTGTTCTCGTTGTCGTACCAGGACACGACCTGCACCTGATAGGTGTCGTCGTCGATCTTGGCAACCATGGTCTGGGTGGCATCGAACAGGGAGCCGAAGCGCATGCCGATGACATCGGAGGAGACCAGGGGTTCTTCGGTGTAGCCGAAGGAAGCGGAAGCAGCAGCCTTCATGGCGGCGTTGATGCTGTCCTTGGTCACGTCAGTGCCCTTGACAACAGCCACCAGCAGGGTGGTGGAACCGGTGCAGACCGGAACGCGCTGGGCGGAACCGATCAGCTTGCCGTTCAGCTCGGGGATGACCAGACCGATGGCCTTGGCAGCGCCGGTGCTGTTGGGAACGATGTTCTGAGCGCCGGCACGGGCACGACGCAGGTCGCCCTTGCGGTGCGGGCCGTCCAGGATCATCTGGTCGCCGGTGTAGGCGTGAACGGTGGTCATGATGCCGCTCTGGATGGGATAGATGTCATTCAGGGCCTTCGCCATGGGAGCCAGGCAGTTGGTGGTGCAGCTGGCGGCGGAGATGATCTGATCTTCCTTGGTCAGGGTGTCATTGTTGACGCTGAACACGATGGTCTTCAGATCGTTGCCGGCGGGAGCGGAGATAACAACCTTCTTGGCGCCCGCGTTGATGTGAGCCATGGACTTGTCCTTGCTGCAGTAGAAGCCGGTGCACTCGAGCACGACGTCAACATCCAGCTTGCCCCAGGGGCAGTTGGCGGCGTCTTTTTCCGCGTAGATCTTGATTTCTTTGCCATCAACGATGATGGAATCTTCGGTCGCGGCGACAGTGTGCAGATTTTCGCCGATGAAGCCGCAGTAGCCCTTCTGGGCGGTGTCGTACTTCAGCAGGTGAGCCAGCATAGCGGGGCTGGTCAGGTCATTGATGGCGACGATTTCGTAACCATCGGCGGCGAACATCTGACGGAAAGCCAGACGGCCGATACGGCCAAAACCATTGATAGCAAC
>JAKSQH010000041.1 GCA_024404245.1 Clostridia bacterium | reverse complement strand
GCTGCATGAAGAAGAATTTTGGTCAAAATATAAAAACTCACCGGTAGTTGCGTAGAGGCCTGTGGTGTCTTTAGTAGCAGGATCCACCTCACTCTGACTACCTACAGAACCTGTTGCAAGTAAGGTCAATGTTTCGTTATTGCCGGTAATGGTACAACTGACTGGCAATCCATTGCTAAATTGATATGATGTGCCATGCTTGGTGGTGTTAAACAGGTCTGCCATTTCTTCTTTGGTGGGTATGCGCCAACCGTCAGGTATGTCATAATCGGAAATAGGTCTTTGAATCCAACTATTAAGGTCGTTGTAATCGACGACCATATCTCCGTCAGAAGTAACCTCAACAAGGTAAACGGGGTTGTTGTCGAAGGAATACCGTAAGGGGGTTTTTGCGTAAATCAGACCGCCCTCCCACAATTGGACGCCTTCAATTTCAATATCTGCCAGTGCGGACGCGGCAAACACGCACAGCAACACGGTCAACAAGGCAAACACTTTGATCTTTTTCTTCATACCCAAAACCTCACTTTGCATAACAAGAGTGGGATAACAAACCACACCAAATAATAGTATACACCAAATCCAGATGCTTGAAAAGTCTGTTTTTTTGCCTTTGGTGGGGACATGGATATCTTTTCGGGACTTTGGGTTGACAAGAGAAAAAAAGCGATTCCGTGATTCCTGTTTGTATTTTCTCAATTGAAGAGGGGCTGCCTCTCATGATCTTTGCTGATCATTTTGAGACAGCCCCTTTTGATACCGCCCGTCACAGCACGGACGCTTTGGTTTCGCAGTACATGCAGCGGTATTCCTTTTTCTCCGCGTCCGTAAGCAGAAACACCTGCGCCAGCTCCTGCTCACAGGAGGTGATGCAGCGCGGATTTTTGCAGCGGATCACATTGGTCAGGCGCGCGGGCATACCGATCGTCTTTTTTTCGATCAGACGGCCGTCACGGATCACATTGACCGTAGCGCCGGGGTCCACATAGCCGATCACGTCCAGGTTGACCGGAATATCCGCGTCCACCTTGATAATATCCTTCTTCCCCATCTTTCCGCTGACCACATTCTTGATAATGGCCACGGAAACATCCAGCCTGTCCAGCCCCAGCAGATCATACAGCTTCATACCGCTGCCCGCGGAGATGTGGTCGATCACAATGCCGTTCCGGATTGAATCTATATTCACAGTGTGCCCGCCTCCTTCAGCAGCTTCAGGATCAACGCCATGCGCATGTATTTTCCGTTCAGCGCCTGCTTGAAATAGCAGGCGCGCGGATCGTTATCCACCGCCACGCTGATCTCATTCACGCGGGGCAGCGGATGCATGACGCACAGATCCTCTTTGGCGGCTTTCAGCTTTTCGGGCGTCAGGATATAGCTGTCCTTCAGGCGCAGATAATCCTCTTCATTGAAAAAGCGCTCACGCTGCACACGGGTCATATACAGGATATCCAGCTCCGGCAGCGCCGAGGCGAGATCCGTCGTCTGCGTATAGGGGATATTCCTCTTTTTGAGCGCGTCATTCTTCACATAGCTCGGCACTTTCAGCTCCTCCGGGCTGATCAGCACAAACTTCAGCCCCTCGTAGCGGCTCAGCGCCGCGATCAGGGAATGCACGGTGCGGCCGAACTTCAGGTCGCCGCACAGGCCGACCGTCAGATTGTTCAGGCTGCCCTTCTCGCGCCGGATGGTCAGCAGATCCGCCAACGTCTGTGTGGGATGGCAGTGTCCGCCGTCACCGGCGTTGATCACGGGAACACTCGCGCTGTTCGCCGCCACCAGCGCCGCGCCTTCCTTCGGATGGCGCATCGCGATGATGTCCGCGTAGCAGGAGACCACCTTCACGGTGTCCGACACGCTCTCCCCCTTGGCCGCGGATGAGGACGCCGCGTCGGTCACACTGAGCACGTTGCCGCCCAGCTCGTACATTGCCGCCTCAAAGCTCAGCCGGGTGCGGGTGCTGGGCTCAAAGAACAGCGTAGCCAGTTTCTTTCCGCGGCACATGTCACTGTACTGCTTTCCGTTCGCAATGATATCGAGCGCGGTATCCATCAGCCCGTCCAATTCAGCCGGGCTCAGATCCGTGATATCAATCAGGCTCCTCATTTCGCGCCTCCGATCCAGCTCTCATCGGACGGATTGTTGCGGAAAGCGATCAGGCGGGCGATGTCTTCAGGCCTGATATAGCCTTCCTTCGCCGCCTCCTCCGCGATGGTATCGAAATCGGTCAGGGATACATTCTTCACATCTGCCTCCGCGAGGCGTTCCAGACCTTTTTTCATGCCGTAGGTGAAGATGGACACGATTCCGAGCACATCGGCGCCGGCCTCGCGCAGCACATTCACAACCTCCAGCACGCTGCCGCCGGTGGAGATCAGATCCTCCACCACAACAACCTTCTGCCCGGCCTCAAGCCGGCCCTCGATCTGGTTCTGACGGCCGTGATCCTTGGCGCCGGAGCGGACATAACCCATGGGCAGGCCCATCAGATGCGCGGTAATCGCGGCATGCGCGATACCGGCGGTAGAGGTGCCCATCAGCACCTCGGCGTCAGGATAGTTCGCGCGGATCAGTTCCGCCAGGCCCTCCTCCACGTCCGTACGGACGGCGGGAGCGGTCAGTGTAAGGCGGTTGTCACAGTAAACGGGGCTTTTGATGCCGCTGGCCCAGGTAAAGGGTTCTTCCGGGCGGAAGAAGACGGCACGGATGGAAAGAAGGTCTTTGGCGATGGTTTCCTGCAGATTGCTCATCTCTCTGTTCCTCCCTAACTCAATCATCACAGAATTCGCGTACGCAACGCTCATAGGCGGCTACGGGATCCGCGGCGGCGGTAATGGGACGGCCGACAACGATATAGTCGGAGCCGACGCGCTTTGCCTCGGCCGGGGTCATAACCCGCTTCTGGTCTCCGACATCCCCGTCCGCGAACCGGACGCCGGGGGTTACGGTAATAAAGTCCTTTCCGCACGCCTCATGCACGCCCGCGGCCTCCAGCGGAGAGCAGACAACGCCGTCCAGCCCGGCCTTGCGCGCGTTCATGGCGTAATGCGCCACCACATCGGCAATGGGTTCGCGGATCAGCAGATCCTTCTCCATCGCCTCCTGGTCCGTGCTGGTCAGCTGCGTCACGGCAATCAGCAGCGGCCGTGTTCCGTCCGGCCGCGTCAGGCCTTCCAGGGCAGCCTCCATCATCCGGCAGGTGCCGGCGGCATGCAGGTTGGTAATATCCA
Source organism: Clostridia bacterium (assembly GCA_024404245.1). GTDB lineage: Bacteria > Bacillota > Clostridia > Christensenellales > Aristaeellaceae > Aristaeella. The sequence goes on along the minus strand of JAKSQH010000041.1, from coordinate 15,782 downwards.
CATCCAGGTCCCGCAGAACGGTCATTGCCTTTTTCACGGTATTCGGAATATCGTGCAGCTTCAGATCCAGGAAGATCTTATGCCCTCTGCGCTTGATCTCCCGCACAATGGCAGGGCCTTCCGCGTAGAACAGCTCCATACCGATTTTCACAAAGGGCTTCCGCCCGGTGAAGCGGTCCAGAAAAGCGAAGGTCTGTTCCGCGCTCGCGAAGTCACATGCCACGATAACGTCCTTACCCATTGATATCCCCTCCTGTCAGCTCTTTCAGTGTTCCTATGTGATACCGGTCCATCACTTCCGGCAGGCGGAGAATGATATCCCGGCAGACAAACGGATCCCTCAGGTTCGCGGCGCCGATCTCAACCGCCGCGGCGCCCGCGCACATCATCTCCAGCACATCCTCGGCCGTTGACACGCCGCCCATGCCGATCACCGGAATCTTTACCGCCCGGCAGACCTGCCACACCATGCGCAGCGCCACGGGGAAAATCGCCGGGCCGGAGAAGCCGCCCATCGTGTTCGCGATCACGGGTTTGCGCGTTTTCAGATCAATGCGCATGCCCAGCAGCGTGTTGATCAGGCTGATGCCGTCCGCGCCGGCATCCTCGCACGCCTTCGCGATTGCCGTGATATCCGTCACATTCGGGCTCAGCTTCATAATCACCGGCTTCGCGGTCACCTTTTTCACGGCGCGCGTGACTTCCGCCGCGGCTTTCGGATCCGTGCCGAAGCTCATGCCGCCGCCGTGCACGTTGGGGCAGCTGATATTGACCTCCAGCCAGCCCACCTGCTCCTGCGCGTCCAGCAGGCGGCAGGTTTCGGCGTACTGCTCAACGGAGAACCCGCTCACATTGGCCATTACGGGCTTGTGAAAGTACCGCTTCATCTCCGGCAGTTCCGTTTCAATCACATGCTTCACGCCCGGGTTCTGCAGGCCCACCGCGTTGATCATGCCGGCGGTGCACTCCGCGATGCGCGGTGTCGGGTTGCCGAACCTCGCGTCCAGCGTCGTGCCCTTGAAGGAGAATGTGCCCAGACAGTTGATATCATACAGTTCGGCAAATTCCCTGCCGTACCCGAAGGTGCCGCTGGCGGGAATCACCGGGTTATCCAGCTCAATGCCGCAGAGCGTCACACTCAGTCTTCCCACAGGATCTCCCCCTTCTCCAGCACCGGCCCGTCCTTGCAGATGCGCTTATAGCCGGTCACCGTTCTGCAGCTGCAGCCCATGCACGCGCCGAAGCCGCAGCCCATCCGCTCCTCAAAGCTGAACTGGCCGTCCGTCACCGTTTTGCGGTACACAGCCTTCAGCATGGGTTCCGGTCCGCAGACATAGAAATAGCTGTAAGCAGCCGGCAGCGCGTCCGTCACAAAGCCCATCACGCCGTAGCTTCCGTCCGCTGTGGCAACTGTGACATCGCATCCCAGCGCGCGGAACGCGTCCTCGCAGAAAACCTCCGACGCCGTGTTGAAGCCCAGCACAACGCTGACCTTCCTGCCCGCGGCACGCAGGCGCTTCGCCGCCAGATACAGCGGCGGCACACCGACGCCGCCGCCCAGCAGAAGCGGCGCGTCCCCGGCCTTCTCCAGGTCATAGCCGTTGCCGAGCCCGGTCAGCACATCCAGCGTTTCACCCGCGGCCATGCGGCTCATCCGCTCCGTGCCCGTGCCGACGGCCTTATAAATGATTGTCACGTCCGTAGCGGACACATCGTACACCGAAATCGGCCGGCGCAGAAACAGCCCGTCCAGCCGGATGTTGATGAACTGGCCCGCCGCGGTGATCGCCGAGGTATCCCCGGCCAGCGTCATCCGGAACACATTCGCGGTCAGCGCCGTGTTTTCCGTAATCGTAAAGATGCTCTGCTTCATGGTTCTCCTCAGGCGTCGATCGTTGAGATCGTCAGTGTCGTTTCCTCAAGCACATCCAGCAGCACCCGCACCGTATCCAGCGAGGTAAAGATGGTCGCGTTGTTCTCCGTGGCGCAGCGGCGGATCTTCACACCGTCCGAATAGGGCGCGGCCGCGGCGATATCCCGCGTGTTCAGGATATACGCGATATGGCCCTGCCGGATGGACTCGTAAATCTCATCGCTGCCTTCACTCAGCTTCTTCAGCACATGCGTGCGGATACCGTGCTCCTTCAGGTAGGCCGCGGTGCCGGCGGTCGCCTCAATATTGAAGCCAAGGTTGTAGAACCGGCGGATCAGGGGCAGCGCTTCCTCCTTATCGCTGTCGGCAACGGTCGCGAACACGGTGCCGTAGTTGCGGATCCGTGTGCCGGCGGCCTGCAGCGCCTTGTACAGCGCGCGGTTCAGCTTGTCATCATAGCCGATGGCCTCGCCGGTGGATTTCATTTCCGGGCTCAGGTAGGCGTCCAGACCCTTGATCTTGTTGAAGCTGAAGACCGGAACCTTCACATAGTAACGCTTCTTTTCCTCCGGATACAGGTCAAAGATGCCCTGCTCCTTCAGGCTCTTGCCGAGGATGACCTCGGTCGCGATGTCCGCCAGCGACCAGCCCGTGCTCTTGCTGAGGAAGGGTACCGTGCGGCTGGAGCGGGGATTCACCTCGATAATATACACATCATTGTGTTCATCCACGATGAACTGGATATTGTACAGACCCACAATGCCGATTCCCGGGCCCAGCTTTTTCGCGTACTGCAGAATCGTGCCGCGCACTTTGTCCGGAATGGAGAAGGTGGGATACACGCTGATGGAGTCGCCGCTGTGAATACCGGTGCGCTCAACCAGCTCCATGATGCCGGGCACAAACACATCCCTGCCGTCACAGATGGCGTCCACCTCAACCTCCTTGCCGCGGATATACTTATCCACCAGCACAGGCTTGTCCGCGTCAATCTCAACGGCGGTTTTCAGGTAATGCCGCAGCTGCTCCTCATTCGCCACAATCTGCATCGCGCGGCCGCCGAGCACAAAGCTCGGCCGTACCAGCACCGGATAGCCGATTTCCGCCGCCGCCGCGACGCCGTCCTCAATGGCGGTCACCGCGCGGCCCTTCGGCTGCGGGATACCCAGCTCCAGCAGGATCTTTTCAAAGCTGTCGCGGTTCTCAGCCCGCTCGATCGCCTCGCAGTCCGTACCGATAATCTTCACACCGCGGTCAAAAAGCGGCTGCGCCAGATTGATGGCGGTCTGGCCGCCGAGGGACGCGATCACGCCCTCCGGCTGCTCAAAGTCGATAATCGCCATCACATCCTCGGGCGTCAGAGGCTCAAAGTACAGCTTATCCGCGGTGGTGTAGTCCGTGGATACGGTTTCGGGGTTGTTGTTGATAATAATCGCTTCATACCCCGCGCGGCGGATTGTCTGCACCGCGTGCACGGTGGAGTAGTCAAACTCCACACCCTGACCGATACGGATGGGACCGGCGCCGAGCACGACGATCTTCTTTTTATCCGTCAGGCGGCTTTCGTTTTTTCCGGTATAGGAGGAATACAGGTAGGCGATATATTTGCCGGTATGCAGGGTGTCCACCATGCGGAACACGGGAATGATGCCCGCGCGTTTCCGCATCGCGTAAACATCCGTTTCCTTCATATTCCACAGGGAGGCGATATACTTGTCCGAGAAGCCGGTGATCTTGGCCTCACGCAGGACCTGTTCATCCCCGGGCGCGGCGGCAAGACGTTTCTCGCCCTCCACGATTTCCTTAAAGGATTCCAGGAAAAGCCCAGTGATCATTGTCACCTCATGCAGCTTTTCCACCGATACACCGCGGCGCAGCAGCTCAAAAATCGCGTACACATTGTCATCGCGGAACTCGGCGATATACGTCAGCAGCGCGTCCGTGTCCATTTTATCAAACTTCGCCATGCGGAAGTGGCACACGCCGATTTCCAGGCTGCGCACAGACTTGAGCATGCACTCCGTAAGCGTGGAGCCGATGCCCATCACCTCGCCGGTCGCCTTCATCTGGGTGCCCAGCGTGTTCGGCGCGTCCGAGAATTTATCAAAGGGGAAGCGCGGGAACTTGGCCACGATATAATCCAGCGACGGCTCGGTAGCGGCGGTGCCGCCCGCCACAGGGATCTCCTCCAGCGTCATACCGAGCGCGATCTTCGCGGTCACGCGGGCAATGGGATAACCGCTGGCCTTGCTCGCCAGCGCGGAAGAGCGGCTGACGCGCGGATTGACCTCAATCAGCCAGTATTTCCCGCTGACCGGGTCAAACGCGTACTGCACATTGCAGCCGCCCTCGATCTTCAGCTCGCGGATGATCTTCAGGGCGCTGTCGTTCATCATCTTCAGTTCGGCGTCCGTCAGGCTCAGGATCGGCGCCACCACAACGGAGTCACCGGTATGCACGCCCACGGGATCCACATTTTCCATGCCGCAGATGGTGATCGCGTGATCCGCGGAGTCGCGCATAACCTCAAACTCGATCTCGCGGCAGCCCTTCACGCTCTTCTCAATCAGCACCTGATGCACAGGGCTCAGGCGGAAGGCGTTTGTGCCGATCTCCGTCAGTTCCGCCTCATTGTTCGCGAATCCGCCGCCGGTGCCGCCCAGCGTGAACGCGGGCCGCAGCACCACGGGATAGCCGATCTCAAGCGCGGCCGCCTTCGCCTCTTCCAGGTTATAGGTGATACGGCTCGGAATCACGGGCTCGCCGATGCTCTCGCACATTTCCTTGAACAGTTCACGGTCCTCCGCGCGCTCGATGCTTTCCGCGGGGGTGCCGAGCAGCTCGGTGCCGCACTCCTTCAGCACGCCTTTTCTGGACAGCTGCATCGCCAGATTCAGGCCGGTCTGTCCTCCGATGCCGGGCACAATCGCGTCCGGACGCTCGTAGCGCAGAATGCGCGCGATATATTCCAGCGTCAGCGGCTCCATGTATACCTTGTCCGCGATGGCGGTGTCCGTCATGATTGTCGCGGGGTTGGAGTTGCACAGGATGACCTCGTAGCCCTCCTCCTTCAGCGCGAGGCAAGCCTGCGTGCCGGCATAGTCAAACTCCGCCGCCTGACCGATCACAATCGGACCGGAACCGATAATCAGCACCTTTTTGATGTCAGTCCGCTTTGCCATAACGATATACCTCCTGTCCTTCCCGTACCGTAAGCATGCACCGGCCGGATACCTTCCGGTCCTCGAACGGCGTAGCCCTGCCTTTGGACAGGAACTCGCCGGGGTCGATCTCATATTCCGCGCCGGGATCCCACACGGAGAAGCTGTTTTTCTCCTCCGGAATCCCGAATCTGCGCCGCGGCGCGCCCGCCATCAGCTCCGTGAGCCTTGTCAGCGTGATCACGCCGGTCTTTACCAGCCCGGTATACAGCACCGGGAAGGCGGTTTCCAGCCCGACAACGCCGAACGCGCTTCCCTGCAGCCCCCGGGCCTTCTCCTCCGCGCTGTGCGGGGCGTGATCCGTGGCAATCATGTCAACCGTGCCGTCCGTTAGCCCTTCCAGCAGCGCCTCCCGGTCCTCCGGGGAACGCAGCGGCGGGTTCATCTTGAAGCGCCCGTCCTCCTCAAGGTCTGAATCGTCCATCAGCAGATAGTGCGGACCGGTTTCACAGGTCACATCAACCCCGTCCGCCTTCGCGCGGCGGATCAGCTCCACGCTTTCCCTGCAGGAAATGTGGCACACGTGATAAGCGCACCCGGTTTCCTTCGCCAGCTTCAGATCCCGCGCGATCGGACCCCATTCGCTTTCGGAGCAGATGCCGCGGTGACCGTGGGCCTTCGCGTAAGCTCCGTCATGAATGTATCCCCCGCGGAGAAGGCTGTTGTCCTCGCAGTGCGCGGCGATGATCTTCCCGAGGCGCTTCGCCTCCGTCATCAGCTCCCGCATCATGCTCTCGCTCTGCACGCCCTTTCCGTCATCAGAGAAGGCGATCACCGAAGGCGCGAGCTCCTCCAGCGCCGCCGGCCGCTCCCCTTTTTCACCTACGGTCAGCGCGCCGTAAGGATAAACGCCGATCAGCGCCGTGTTCCGGATCGCCTCCAGCTGCGGGCGCAGGTTTTCGGCGCGGTCCGGCACAGGGTTCAGGTTCGGCATCGTGCATACGGCGGTATATCCGCCGCGCGCTGCCGCCGCGGTGCCCGTGCGGACCGTTTCCTTATAAGAAAAACCCGGCTCACGGAAATGCACATGCACATCACAGAAGCCGGGAAGAACAATATACTGTTTCGCGGAGTCAAGCATCCACATATCGGGACGGAAAAAGACAGGAGACCCGTCCGGCGTTCCGACTGTCATTCCGGTATAAGCCGCCATGCTCCGTCACTTCCTTTCCGTTCGGATCCGAAAAAAAAACCTGCCTTACGGCAGGATTGATTACACACAATGAACCGCCGGAGCGCGCCGCGCCCCGTCCGCTTCGTGAGTGACCGCAATCTTGCCGATATCTCTGTATCGTCTTAAAGATCGGTACACGGAAAAAATAGCATATTTTGCGTCCGTTGTCAACCGGACATCGCGAAAGAATCCATCCGAAAGACAAAAGCGTCACCGGCTCACGCGGCTCAGCCGTTGCATTCATCCGGAACACCGGCGTCCGCGTCCGGCAGGGGTTTATTGGCGATCAGGTCGCCCGCGTTCTCCATCACACGCTCCACAACATTGCCGACGCCGAGCGTAAAGAGCTGCCCGAACAGGCGGGCAAACAGACGGCGGGTTTCGGGATCCACATCCCGTGACGCGATGATCATCCGCGCGATATTCTTCAGTTTATCGCCCCGCAGCTCACTGAGCGTAATCGCCTGGGTGCTGTCCGTCAGGCGGAAGAGCGTATTCACAAAAACCTCGCGCTGTTCCGGCGTGCTGCCGGCAAGCCATTCATGCAGCGTTTCGTCAATAAAGCGCGCGGTGCTGTCAATTCCCTCCGCGGTATCAAACCGCGGGCCTGTCACCTGCCACGTGAACTGATCGTGCTGCGCGAGCCCGGCCGCGGTTGAGCTGACCACGGTATATGTTTCCGGATGGCACATCAGCATGCCGATGATGCTCGTCTGCGGCACAAAAGCGCGGAGCTTCGTCACCGCCTCGCGGTACCCCTCAGACCTGAAAACCTGCTCCGCCACGCCCGGTCCGTCATATGACCACACATCCAGAACGCGGTCCCGCGTTTCCGGAGAAGCGCACGCCACGGCATAAACCGCCAGATTGCCGCCCTTGCTGTGGCCGACAACCCGGACCGGCGCGGGATTATTCCGGCAGGCATTCTCCAGATAAAGCACCGCGGCCTCCTGTGCCGGCACAGGACAGCAGTACATCATGTTGAAATCCTCCCGCCAGCCGATCATCGTGTTATCCGTGCCGCGGTAGGCAACGCAGACAGTGCCGTCCCCGATATCCGCGCACATGGCGGAAAACTGCGTCATCAGCTTCTCATCCGTCAGGGCAAAGAAATAGTGAATACGGCAGCCGCCGAACCGCGCGGTGCCCGCGGCGGCTTCAAACAGCGCCTTGCGCGCGGGAAAATTGCCGCCGGTACCCGGCCGGAGCATTCCGTTCTCCTTCAGCTCGCGAAGGGTCATGCCGCGTTCATTGTCCACACCGTCAAAGTTCAGATAGCTGACCGTGGCGATAATCAGCGCGTCAATCTCATTCCAGGGGGAGGCGGTAAACGGCACATCGCCGCGCCACGCGAGATAATCCAGCAAATTGGTCATCATCAAGCCTCCGTATCCTTTTTAATCGCTTCCCACTGTTCACGGGTCACAAGACACTTGCGCGGCTTGCTGCCGTCCTTCTGGGAAATGATGCCACGTTCCTCCAGTTCATCCGTCAGCCGCCCCGCGCGTGAATAGCCGATCTTCAGCCTGCGCTGCAGGGTGCTTGTTGAAATCTGCCCGTCGGCAATCGCCATCTCCACGCTCTTTTCAAACAGATCGCGGTCGCTGTCCGTCGTTTCGGCGGCACCGGTCAGAACATCCGGCGCGGGATCGATCTTCTCCTGCGTCATCTCCTCAAGTTTTTCCAGAATGTTCGGGTCATAGGTGCTGGGATTGTTGTCACGCACATCCGAGGCAATCCGGTTCACCTCGCCGTCACTCAGGAAGCAGCCCTGAATACGCGTGGGCGCGAAAGCGCCGGTGGGCAGATACAGCATGTCGCCGTTGCCCAGCAGGGATTCGGAACCGTTGCGGTCCAGAATGGTGCGGCTGTCCACGGAGCTCGCGGTCTTGAAGGCGATACGGCTCGGAATATTGGCCTTGATCAGACCGGTGATTACATCCACTGAGGGGCGCTGTGTGGCGACAATCAGATGAATACCCGCCGCGCGCGCCAGCTGCGTCAGGCGGCAAATGTATTCCTCAACATCCTTTTTACACACCATCATCAGGTCGGCCAGCTCGTCGATAATGATCACAATACGCGGCATCGGCTTCTCGCCGGGGCCGAGCGCCTCATTGTAAGAATCCAGCGAGCGCACGCGCCTCGCGGCAAACTTGTCATACCGGTCCATCATCTCCGCCACAGCCCATGCCAGCGCGGCGGCCGCCTTATGCGGATCGTTCACCACGGGTATCAGCAGATGCGGAATGCCGTTATAGCACTGCAGCTCCACAACCTTGGGGTCAACCAGAATCATCTTGACCTCATCGGGGCCCGCGCGGTACAGCAGGCTGTTGATAATCGCGTTGATACACACGGATTTACCGCTGCCGGTCGCGCCGGCGATCAGCATATGCGGCATCTTCGCCAGATCGCACACAATCGGCGTACCGGCGATATCCTTGCCCAGGGCGACGGTCAGGATCGATTTCGCGTTCTGCATCCGGTCATCCTGAAGCACCTCACGCAGCGTAACGGTTGACACCTTGCGGTTCGGCACCTCCACGCCCACCAGCGATTTGCCGGGGATCGGCGCCTCAATGCGGACGGAGGTCGCCTCCATGCCGTAAGCGATGTCCTTGCCAAGCTCGGTAACTTTATTAACCTTGGTTCCGGGCGCCAGCTCCAGCTCAAAGCGGGAAATGGCGGGGCCGTGCGTTACATGAACCACATGAGCCTGCACATGGAAGGAGGCAAGCGTCTCCTCCAGCCTGCGGGAGCGGAACATATCCTCCTCCTGCGTGTTCTCGTGATTCTCCTCCGGCATCTTCAGGTTGGTAATCCGCGGATAATGATACTCCGTCGGCATCCATACATTATCCTCAACCTCCGCTTCCGGCACATCCCGGCGCGGCGGCAGCTTCAGCTCCGGCTTCCACGCGTTTTCACCGATGGACTGAACCACAGGCACGGCCAGCTGTTCCGGCTCCCGCTTACGGTCGCGGCGCGACGCGGGCGCGGAAACGCTCTCCTTTTCCGCGGGCGCTTCCGGCACAGCCCCGGCTGCCGTTTCGGGCACAGATCCGCGAACGGGCTTCACGGGTTCACGGACAGCGGGTTCGTCAACCGGTTCACGCGCGGGCTCACGGGCCGCCTGTCCCGCCGTTTCGTTTTTCACGCCGCGGTCATCCGCGCGCGCGGGCTCAGCGTTCTCACCGCGGTATGAAGCACGTTCCGGCGCAGTGTACCGGTCCGGCACGTCACTCACGCCGCGCGCGGGTTCCGCCGCGGGAGCATATACCGGCTCCGCCGCGGCGGGCGTCTGCGCGGAATATCCTCCGCCCTGTACAGGCATGCTGAAGGACGTTCTCGCCGGCGGTACCGCCTGCCCGGCATTCCGCGCGTCCGCCGTTTTCTCATACGGCCGTTTCTTCCTTTCGGAAGCCGCGGGAGCGGTTGTCAGCCCGTCATACTGCCGGCCGGTGAAAACACCCATCCGGGAGGTATCGTCCTGTACGGCAGCCTGGCGCCCCGTATTGAACAGCTTGCTGCTGTGGCGGCCTTTCCTGCCCTTCGCGGCGGCTTCCGTTTCAATATCGCTCTGCCATTGCCGCACGCTTTCACCCTGCGCGGTGTTTTCGGGCCGGCGGTAGTTCTGTTCGTACGCCTGCTGCTGCACGGTATCAAACTGACGCGCGGCACCGGGCTGCATTTCCTGCGCGTTCTGCCCCTGGCTGTAAGGCTGCTGCGGATACTGTTGCTGAGCGTACTGCTGCCCGGCATACTGCTGCTGCGCGTACTGCTGCTGCGCGTACTGCTGCTGCGCGTACTGCTGCTGCAGGAACGCCTGCCGTTTCTCCTCCTCACGGCGCTGCTGCTCCTGCTGCCAGGCGATCTGCTGCTCCTCCTGCTGTGAACGCTGCCGCTGCCTGCCGTCAATCAGCCGGATCTTTTCACCCTTCAGCAGGGCAATGAGCTTCTTAGGCGTCAGGCCGACCGCCATCAGAATACAGAATGCCGTGAGCAAAAAATAGATCACACCGGTCAGGAAGGAACCGGTGAACTTCCACAGCGGCCAGGCGAACATTGTGCCGACCGCGCCGGAGCTGCCCTTATTCGCTCCGCAGTATTCATAAGCCGCGACGATATTCGCGGCCCAGTCATCCGGATTGCCGTACACAGCCCTGTTTCCGTCGCTCATATATTCCAGCAGCAACGGAGACCCCGGCACCTTGACACGGGTTACCAGCAGAATAAAGGCACAGAAGCTCAGAAACGCGCAAAGCGCCCATACAAAGGGCCGCACAGGCGCGCGCCGCTGTGTTGACAGAATCACAAGCACGCCCGCCCATACCGGCAGCGCCGCCAGCACAAGCGCGAACGCGCCCGTAAGCCCGTAACAGATCCGCCGCAGGCCTTCAAACACGGGGCCGCTCATCCGGATCACCACAGCCAGAAAAATCATCGCGCCCAGCGCGATCAGCGTCAGGCCGAAGATGAAGCGCAGCGCCATGGTATCCGCGGAATAAGCGGGTGCCGTATTTTTCTTTTTTGCCTTCCCGGTCTGTGCCATTGTTATCCTCCGATTTCTCTCTATCTCTCAATCACAATCTGCCGCAGTGTGCCGTCCCTGTCCGAATACAGGCACAGGCGGTTTTCGCCGAAGATGTAATGGTCCACGGCACCCGGCAGCACGCGGTTCTCATCAGCCGCTTCATCATCCAGCACGGCGGCGGCAGCCGGCTCGCCGAGCGCATCATACCATTCCGTCCGGTCCGTAAAGCCGATCCTGAGCCCGAACAGGCAGCCCTGTTCCATCCGGATTCCGTTTACAACCGAATGATCCCAGTCTTCCGTCAGCTTATCCGTAAGCAGGAAAACACCGCGCCAGATTCCGCCCTCCGGCGCGAACAGCCTGCCTTCAAGGCAGTAATCCGCGTCCGTCAGCAGATGGGTTTTGTCCGTCAGCGGCTTCAGCGCGTCCCCGAGCGTTACCGGAAGCCCCGGCACGCGGCCGGCCCTGACGGCATCCGCGATTGCTTCCGCGCTTCCGCCGTCCAGCGTCAGCATACGGGGAACACCCCACCGGTCGGCAATACCGCCGGGGGTCAGATCCAGCACATCCTCCAGGTCGCTCCAGGCAATCACAACATCCCCGGCACGCCCGCTCAATTCAGAAAGCCTGTCCACGGGATACAGCAGGCGCAGGCCCGCGGACGTCACGGAAAACAACTCAGGCAGAGGCGTAAGCTCCATATTCTGCAGATGCGCGCTCATGCCGGGGCCGATCTCCTCCTCCAGCAGCGAGCAAATCAGTTCCTCCGCGGCAGCCGCGTCGGTGAAAAGCTCATTCATCCCGATCTCACGCCCGTCCGTCAGGTCCAGCGTCACAGCGGACCAGACATGCGTCTTCCGGCTGCCGGTCACATTTCCCTCAGCTGACACCGTGCAGGACAGAATATCCCCGTTGATCCCGCCGTCCCATTCCACACGCAGGGAACCGCCGGAAATCAGCAGCGCCACCCGGTCCAGATAGGCGCGGATCCCGCAGCGGGACAGAATTGTGTCATTGACGGACCGGGCCAGCTCCGCGTCGGCAATGCCGGACACAGCGGGAAAATGCACCGAGCTCTCCCCGATCTCACTGCCCATATCCTCAAGGGTAACAGCGGAACCAAAGGCCCCGCGGCAGAAAAGCAGCAGCGCCGCACACAGCATGGCAATAACCGCGGTCTTTCTCATAGTGACAACCCTCCATTTGAATATTTTACAACATTCTTACAATTTTATCAAGTTTCTGCGTCGTTTTCATGCGCTTGACATCACGGATTCCTTTCAGTATAGTAACGTACGTGAACGGGAGGTGCTTGCATGAAGGAGAAAAAACAGCCGGCCGAATGGAAAAAGCGGCTCGGACGCGCGCTGTGGATCCTTTTTTCTCTGGTGATGCTCGCCGTTCTGTATCTCATGCTGATTCTGATTGCCCCGCAGGACAAGGACGAAAGTAACAATTCCGCCCCGCAGCCGGCGCTTGCCGACGCGGAGACGAAGCAGATTCTGACGGAAAGCGATCTCGCGCTTTCAATGGTTGACTTCCCGGTTCCGGTGATGAGTTTTCTCAGCGGCAGCGGCTGGAGCATGACCGACGGCGTACGCGAAAGCTTTCCGGTAAACGGCGGCTACGGCCGCGTCATCCGCACTTACTGGAAGAATAAGGACGGCGCCGCCATGACGCTGGAAAGCATCTATCCGGCGGACGCGTTTGACAGCCTCGGCATGAAGGACTACCATTTCGCGGCCCAGAGCGGACCGAGCCTGTTCCAGCTGCCGTCCGTACGCATGGAAAACGAAACCGAAATCCGGCTGCATGTGCAGACGGACAACGGTCTGTACGCCATCACCGCGCAGAAGGAATACAAGCAGGAGCTCGGTACCGCGATCCGGTCCATACAGCTGTTCACCGCGGAAATGAAAGAAAACTGAAGCGATTCACAGGTCCGTCCCGCAGAGGGCGGACTTTTTTGATCTCCCGGAAAGTGAATTACAGAAAAAGTCAGGAAACCGCCGTACACCGTGTGCTATATTGACAGTGTCATCGATGATCAACGCAACGAATTACGAAAGGAGGGCATCGGGTGAGAGCCGAGGAACTGATCCGCGCGCTGGACTATGTGGAAGAGCATCTGGAAGGTGAAATCCGCGTGCCGGATATCGCGTCCGACTGCTATGTATCCGTATCATCCCTGCAGAAATCGTTCCGGTATGCCTTCGGCATTTCCATCAACGACTACATTCTGCGGCGCAGATTCTCACGCGCCGCGAAGGATCTGCTTGAAACGGAAGACGGCATCCTGGAAATCTCGTTGAAATACGGCTATGCCAACGCCGAAAGCTTTACCAGAGGCTTCCGCAAAATCTGGGGTATCAATCCGGGCGAATACCGCAAAAGCCGCAGATTCACCGGCCACACGCCGAAGTTTGCCCTCCGCGGAGGACAGACAAATAAGGAGGATTCAGCCATGATCAGCAGCAAATATGACCTGACGGAGCTGTATGACGTTATCCGTAACAGAAAGAACAATGCCTATGTATGCGCCGATATGAACGGCCTGAAATGGATCAATGACAACCTGGGCTATAACGCCGGTGACGCGGCGCTGCGTGAAATGATGCGCCGGCTGGAGGAGGCCTGCGCGGAAGATGATGTGCTGCTGCGCATCGGCGGGGATGAGTTCGTGATCTTCACAAATACTCCCGGCACGGACCACGCGGATGACATCGTATCGAAGATCGCCGCGCAGAATAAAAACAAGATCACCTTCGGCGGTACCGAAATCGCGGTCGATATCCACGCCGGCGCGTTCCGCCGCGCTGAAGACGCGCCCGCCGACGCCGAAAACCTGATCTCCGAAATCAACGAGAAAATCAAAATCATTCATAACTGACGCGCCGGCAAAGGTTAATCCCTCCGTTCAAAGGACGAACGGGGGGATTGTTCTTTTCTCTTGTAAATGCCATTGTTTCGATGTAAGATGTTGATAATGAAAAAAGAACATTGTTTATTTAGCAGGAACAAACCAACCGAGGGAATAACCAATGGATCGTATTGAGGCGAGGGCTGTGACGCGTTCCGGCGGAGCCGGCTTTGATATGCCGGTCACAGGCAACACGGTAGAAAAACAAAGAAAATTAATATCATAGAGCCTTTGAGAGGAGCACAGCATGCTTTTTCCGTTTGCAATACTGGCAACAAACAATGAAAATGACCGGGAATTCATGAAAGAACTGTATGTCACATATCATATTACGATGCTCAGAATGGCCCGTTCACTGACGGATTCCATGGCGGACGCGGAGGATGTTGTAAGCGGTGCCTGTTTATCACTGATCAACAAAATTTCACTTTTACGTACGCTTGATTGCAACACTTTGGAGGGATATGTCATTTCCACAGTGAAGAATGAGGCGTTTTTGTATTACCGGAAGAAAAAAAGACGCAGCAGGATCATTGAAAAGCAGCGACTGACTGAACAAATAACAATGCCGGAACCAACGCCGGAGGATGCCGTTCTGGAAAAGTCAACCGTGGAGGAACTGATAAAATGTATTGCAGAATTATCCGAAGACGATCAGATGGTTTTGCGAATGAAATATTTCCAGAAGGAAACAGACGAAGAAATCGCCAGGATACTTGGAGTACAAAAAAGCACTGTCAGATCCAGATTATGCAGGGCGCGTCAGCAAATCATGACCGGACTGAAGGAGAACAAACATGAGATATGATATGAACGCGGGGAAAACCGCTGAACAGCGCTTTGAAGACACCTCCTTCGAACTGGCCATTTTGCGGCTGCTGCAGAAAGAAAACGAAAGACTGCAGGAAACAACAGATGAAGGAACGCAGAACGAAATCAAAGCAGCGGCGGAAAAACATATGTCTGCCCGGCTGCAGATGATAGAAAAGCAGACAGACCGGAATACATACCGAAAAGCAGCGGCCGGAATGATCAAAAAGACTGCATTTGTCATATTGGTTTGTTTGCTGATCATCAATATGCTGTTCAGTGTAACGCTGGCAGCCAGCAGGACAGTCCGGATGAAAGCATTGGAATTTTTTTCATCATCCAACGAAAGTGAAATCAGATTGGGTTATCAGGAAATTGAACAGGATATTGATGTGCCGGCTGACTGGGAGAACCGTTATTATCCGGCTTATATACCCGCGGGTTATGAAGTCAGCCTTTATCTGCCCGGGATAAACTACAGCACTCTTGAGTATTCCAATGCTCAGGGGGAAACGATATCTGTGGAAATCTGCACCGCGAATGACTCATACAGCATCAATATGGAAAAAGCGACACTGGATACCGTGCCGCTGCATAACACAACAGCTACGGTGATCAGCCAGGAATACGGAAAGACAGATATCTTCTGGACAACAGGTGACGTTTTCTTTGTCGTAGGAGGAAACGACAAGGAGGCAATTATGCAGGTAGCCGAAGGGATTGTATTGCTGGAAAAGTAAACAAGAAAAAAAGTAAAAAAAATTTTATAACAGCTGCAACATTTATGGATGATGGAGCATTTACATAGCAGAGGGACACCTCAGATAGAACAGGCAGGGGAAATCCGGTAATTTGACGCGAAGAATGCCGCAACGTCGGATATACAACCGATTGCAAGCTGAAAGGCATGAAAAAAGACCGGTAGAGGGATGTTCGGGGAACTTTTGATATTCCTCTTGCAAAAGCCATCGTTTCAGTGTAAGATGCTGATAAAAGAAGGAGTAAAATGTTTACTTGATTGGAATAAACCAAAAACATAATTCGTTATATAGCTGGAACAAGATTACTTTTCCACTCAGAACTCTTTATCCATAAACCGGTATCTATACAGAAGGAGGACATCACCATGACCGCAGCTATGAACACAAAAACATATCTTACCCCCACAGAGCAACTTCATCGGCGTACCGCTTTCGGCAAGACCTACGCTGTCGGTCCGGGCAGGTATGAGGCATACCAGAGTGCCA
>JAKSQH010000040.1 GCA_024404245.1 Clostridia bacterium | reverse complement strand
TCTGCCCCATTGAAACGCCTGAAGGTCCTAACATCGGTCTGATCGGTTCTCTGGCGACATACGCGCGCATTAATGAGTACGGCTTTATCGAAGCGCCTTACCGCAAGGTTGACAGCGAGAACGCCCGCGTGACTGACGAAATCGTCTACATGACCGCTGACGAGGAAGACCTGTACAAGGTCGCCACCGCGAATGAGCCTCTGAATGAGGACGGCACTTTCGTCAATGACCGTATCACCGTCCGTGACAAGGCCGACATCATCGCCGTGCCCGTTTCTCAGGTTGACTATATCGATGTCAGCCCGCGGCAGGTCGTTTCCGTTGCCACAGCCATGGTTCCCTTCCTGGAGAACGATGACGCCACACGTGCTCTGATGGGTTCCAACATGCAGCGTCAGGCTGTGCCGCTGCTGGTTCCCGAAGCGCCCGTCGTCGCGACCGGTATGGAATACCGTGCCGCGCATGACTCCGGTGTCGTGATTCTGGCCAAGGAAGACGGTGTTGTTGAAAAGGTTGACGCCGAGCACATTGTCATCCGTGACAACTTCGGTGAGCGCCACACCTACAGGCTCACCAAGTTCACCCGTTCCAACCAGTCCACATGCATCAACCAGCACCCCGTTGTTTCCGCCGGTCAGAAGATCGAAAAGGGTGATCTGCTGGCGGACGGTCCTTCCACGGAGAAGGGTGAAATCGGTCTCGGACGCAATGCCCTGATCGGCTTCATGACCTGGGAAGGCTACAACTACGAGGACGCCGTTCTGCTGTCCGAAAAGCTTGTTAAGGAAGATATCTATACTTCCATCCATATTGAAGAGTTCGAATCCGAAGCCCGTGAAACCAAGCTCGGGCCGGAAGAGATCACCCGCGATATTCCCAACATCTCCGATGACGCCATCAAGGATCTGGACGAAGGCGGTATCATCCGCATCGGCGCCGAAGTCCGTGCGGGTGACATCCTTGTCGGTAAAGTGACCCCGAAGGGCGAAACCGAGCTGACCGCCGAAGAACGTCTTCTGCGCGCCATCTTCGGCGAAAAGGCCCGTGAAGTGCGTGACACTTCCCTGCGTGTTCCCCACGGCGAAGGCGGCATCGTTGTCGATGTAAAGATCTTCACCCGCGAGAACAAAGATGAACTCTCCCCGGGTGTCAATCAGATGGTCCGTATCTACATCGCCCAGAAGCGTAAGATCTCCGTCGGCGATAAGATGGCCGGCCGTCACGGTAACAAGGGTGTTGTTTCCCGCATTCTGCGTGAAGAGGATATGCCTTTCCTCCCGGACGGCACACCCCTGCAGATCGTGCTGAACCCGCTGGGCGTTCCTTCCCGTATGAACCTCGGTCAGGTGCTGGAAGTCCATCTGGGTCTTGCCTGCCGCGCGCTGGGCTGGCATATCGCCACCCCCGTCTTTGACGGCGCCACCTATGAAGAGATCCTCAATCATCTTGACAAAGCCGTTGACAAGATGAGCGCTCCCGAGGATGAGAACGATCCCCACGTCCGTGAGAACCACTTCCACAACGGCAAGCCGCTGCGCCTGCAGTTGGATGAAGAGGGCAAGGAGCTCTTCCGTCAGGGTAAGGTTCGCGTACGTGACGGCCGCACCGGTGACTATTTTGAAAACCCCGTCACCGTAGGTATCATGTACTTCCTGAAGCTGCATCACCTGGTTGATGACAAGATGCACGCGCGTTCCACCGGTCCCTACAGCCTCGTTACACAGCAGCCTCTGGGCGGTAAAGCCCAGTTCGGCGGCCAGCGTTTCGGCGAAATGGAAGTCTGGGCTCTGGAAGCGTACGGCGCCGCGAACACCCTGCAGGAAATCCTGACCGTGAAGAGCGACGATACCGTCGGACGCGTCAAGACATACGAAGCGATCATCAAGGGTCAGAACATTCCCGCGCCCGGTGTGCCGGAAAGCTTCAAGGTCCTGCTGAAGGAAATGCAGGCTCTGTCGCTTGACGTCAAGGTTCTGGATGCCGACAGGAATGAAATCGAAATTCCCGAGCTTGATCCCGAAGATGTCGCGATTCCCGAAACACCGGTCCGTCCCGCCGCGGAACACGCCGGCCGTCAGGCTGACCTTCCCGAGATGGATGAGGAAACCGACCGCACCGCCGATGCCGCTCTCAGCATGACTGAGGATGAGCTTGAACTCGGCAATGATGATGATGACTTCTCACTGGAAGATTTCACGATCGACGCGGATGATTCCATGAATGATCTGGAAGACTTCTCCATCAGCGATATCCCGGATATTGACGACAGTGACATCTGATCCGGAGAAACCGGAAAGAACTTTTGCACTGACCTGACTCACTTTTCTACGATCGAAGGGAGTGTGGACCCTTTTGTTTGAACTTTCCAATCTTGATTCCATCCAGATCGGCATGGCATCTCCGGAACAGATTCTGGCCTGGTCCCACGGTGAGGTTACCAAGCCTGAAACCATCAACTACCGTACACTGAAGCCTGAAAAGGACGGCCTTTACTGCGAGCGTATCTTCGGGCCTACCAAGGACTGGGAGTGCAACTGCGGTAAGTACAAGCGCATCAAGTTCAAGGATAAGGACAAGGTGTGTGACAAGTGCGGCGTGCAGGTCACCCGCGCGAAGGTACGCCGTGAGCGGATGGGTCATATTGAGCTGGCCGCTCCTGTCAGCCATATCTGGTATTTCAAGGGCATCCCCAGCCGTATGGGCATGCTGCTGGATATCAGCCCCCGTAATCTGGAAAAAGTACTCTATTTTGCCAACTTCATCGTGCTTGATCCCGGCGACAGCGATCAGACCGGTCTGAAGCAGTATGAACTGATCAATGACGCGCGTTACCGTGAAGTGGAAGCCCGCTGCGGCAAGGGTTCATTCGTTGCCAAGATGGGTGCCGAAGCGGTGCAGGATATGCTCCGCGCGCTGGATCTGGACAAACTGTCCGCCGAACTGAAGGCTGAAATCAGCGCGCTGACCGAAAAGGAACGCGAACGCGAAACCGAAGGCCAGAAGCGTGCCCGTGCCGTGAAGCGTCTCGAGGTTGTCGAGTCCTTCCGCACCAGCCACAATAAACCCGAATGGATGATTCTGACTGTGGTTCCGGTTATTCCGCCGGATCTGCGTCCTCTGATTCAGCTGGACGGCGGTCGTTTCGCGACCTCCGACCTGAACGATCTGTACCGCCGTGTTATCAACCGCAACAACCGTCTGAAGAGGCTGCTTGAACTCGGTGCCCCGGATATCATCGTGCGCAACGAAAAGCGTATGCTGCAGGAATCCGTGGACGCGCTGATCGACAACGGTCGCCGCGGCCGTCCCGTAACGGGCCCCGGCAACCGTGCTCTCAAGAGCCTGTCTGATCTGCTGCGCGGCAAGCAGGGTCGTTTCCGTCAGAACCTGCTGGGCAAACGTGTTGACTATTCAGGCCGCAGCGTTATCGTCGTCGGTCCCGAACTGAAGCTGTATCAGTGCGGTCTGCCGAAGGAAATGGCGCTTGAGCTGTTCAAGCCGTTCGTCATGGAACGCCTTGTCAACCTGAAGATCTGCCACAATGTGAAATCCGCCAAGCGTGCTGTGGAGAAGGTCCGTTCCGAGGTATGGGATATCCTCGAGGAAGTCATCCGCGACCATCCCGTTCTGCTGAACCGCGCGCCTACCCTGCACCGTCTGGGCATTCAGGCTTTCGAGCCTATCCTGGTCGAAGGCAAGGCCATCAAGCTTCACCCGCTGGCATGTACCGCCTTCAACGCCGACTTCGACGGCGACCAGATGGCTGTTCACGTCCCGCTGAGCATGGAAGCTCAGGCCGAAGCCCGTTTCCTGATGCTGGCTCACAACAACATTCTGAAGCCGCAGGACGGACGCCCCGTAATCAGCCCCTCTCAGGACATGGTTATCGGTTGCTACTATCTGACCATCATCAACGAGAACGCGAAGGGCGCCGGTCGTATCTTCTGTTCGCAGGATGAAGCCATCATGGCTTATTCCATGGGGCAGATCACGCTGCAGAGTCCCATCAAGGTCCGCATCGAGCGCACCTTCGGCGATGTGACCGAACAGCGTCTGATCGATACCACACTCGGCCGTCTGGTTTTCAATGACGCGCTTCCGCAGAACCTCGGCTTCAAGAAGCGTGAGTGTCTGGATGACATGTTCCAGCTGGAAGTTGACGAGCTGGTCGGTAAGAAACAGCTCAGCAGCATCGTTGATATGTGCTTCCGCACCCAGGGCGAGCATCGCACCGCGCAGGTGCTGGACGCCATCAAATCCCTCGGCTTCAAGTATTCCACCCGCGGCGCCATTACCGTGTCCGTTGCCGACATCAAGGTGCCCGAATGCAAAAAGACCATGCTGGCGGATGCCGATGAAGCGGTCCGCAAGGTCAACAACCTGTACCGCCGCGGTCTTCTGTCCGAAGACGAGCGCTACGCCCGTGTCATTGATATCTGGTCTGTTTGCACCAATACGCTGAAAGACCAGATTCTGCCGAACCTGGACAAGTTCAACCCCATCCGCATGATGACCGACTCCGGTGCCCGCGGTTCTTCCTCGCAGGTCAGCCAGCTGGCCGGCATGCGCGGTCTGATGGCTTCTCCTTCCGGCAAAACGATTGAGCTGCCTATCCGCGCGAACTTCCGTGAAGGCCTTACCGTGTTGGAATTCTTCCTTTCCTCCCACGGCAGCCGTAAGTCTCTGGCCGATACCGCTCTGCGTACCGCTGACTCAGGTTACCTGACCCGCCGTCTGGTGGATGTCAGCCAGGAAGTCATCGTCCGTGAAGAAGACTGCTTCGCCGCGCGCGGAGAGAAAATCCGCGGCATTCTGGTCAAGGAACTCATGTCCGGCAAGCAGTCCATTGAGTCTCTGGATGACCGTCTGCGCGGCCGTACAGCCGCCGAGGATATCATGGATCCCGAAACCGGCGAAGTGCTGGTCCGGATCAATGAGCCGATCGACTATCAGAAAGCCAAGCTGATCGTTTCCAGGGGTGTCAAGCAGGCACTGGTCCGCTCCGTGCTGACCTGCCGCACCGAAAACGGTGTCTGCGCCAAGTGCTACGGTGAAAACATGGCCCACGGCGGAGCCGTGGATGTCGGTGAAGCCGTCGGCATTATCGCTGCCCAGGCTATCGGTGAACCCGGTACACAGCTGACCATGCGTACCTTCCATACCGGCGGTATCGCGGGCGCGGATGACATCACACAGGGTCTTCCCCGTGTTGAGGAACTGTTTGAAGCCCGCAAGCCGAAGCGCGAAGCGATCCTCAGCGAGATCTCCGGTACTGTTTCCATGCAGGAAACCAAGAAGCGCAACGAGCTTGTGATCACATCCGATGAGGATCCCAATGAGCACAAGAGCTACATGATCACCTACGGTTCACGCCTGAAGGTGCAGGAAGGCGATCATGTTGAGGCCGGTACCGAGCTGATCGAAGGTTCCATCAATCCCCATGATCTGCTGCGGATCCTCGGCGTCAAGTCCGTGCAGGATTATCTGCTCAGGGAGGTTCTCTCCGTTTACCGTCTGCAGGGCGTCGGCGTGAGCGATAAGCACATTGAAATCATCGTTCGCCAGATGCTGCGCAAGGTGCGCGTTGAAGACAGCGGTGATACGGATCTGCTGCCCGGCTCTCTGGTTGATATCTTCCGTTTCGAGGAAGCCAACCGCAAGGCGCTTGAAAATGACGGCATGCCTGCCGTGGCAAAGCGTGTACTGCTCGGTATCACCAAGGCTTCCCTGGCGACCGAAAGCTTCCTGTCTGCCGCTTCCTTCCAGGAAACGACCCGCGTGCTGACCGAAGCCGCCATCCGCGGCAAGGTCGATCCGCTGATCGGTCTGAAAGAGAATGTTATCCTCGGCAAGCTGATCCCGGCCGGTACCGGTATGAAGCGTTACAAGGATATCAGCATCCGCGATTCCTACGATTATTGATCGCGATAGCCAAACATATTTCAGGGGCTGTGAGAAAACTCACAGCCCCCGTTTTTTGTAAACAGCCGGCCATTTCTTATAATTGCCTTGCATTATCCGGTCGCATATGCTATATTATGTTAAATGTTTTTTTGTTGTATTACAGTATGTTGTTCTGAGGTGGCGGATATATGACTAAACGTGCTTTGATGAAAAAATCGGCGGAAACTGTTCTGCCTGTCAAGGGGGATGCCGCTCCCGCGCGTAAAAAACACAAACGCTTCACGTGGGATGATTTTGAGCTTTCATTCCTTTCACTGCCGTCAGTCGCGTGGTTCATCGCGTTTTGCTATATACCGCTTTTCGGTATTGTTTTCGCGTTCAAGAATTACAAATACAAGCCCGGAAAGGGATTTATCTACAGCCTCTTTGTGCACTCCAAATGGGTTGGGCTGAAGAACTTTGAATTCCTGTTCCGCTCGCCGGATCTGGCAAATATCTTCCGCAATACACTGGGCTACAATATCATCTTTATTGTCATCGGTGTTACTCTCCCCGTGGCGCTGGCCATCATGATCACGCAGCTGCGTTCCCGCAAGCTGGCCAAGGTCTGCCAGACGGCCGTTTTCCTGCCGCATTTCCTTTCATGGGTTGTTATCAGTTACTTTGTATATGCTTTCCTTTCCACGGACAAAGGTCTGCTGAACAGCATCATTCAGTCCTTCGGCGGTGAACCGATCAAGTGGTATCAGGAATCCAAATACTGGCCTTTCATTCTGGTGTTCATCAACACATGGAAAACGTTCGGTTACTCCATGGTCGTCTACATGGCCACCATCACCGGTATCGATCAGACGCTGTATGAATCCGCTGTCATTGACGGCGCTACCAAGTGGCAGCAGACAAAGGGCATCACGCTTCCGTTGCTTCGTCCTGTGATCTCCATCATGTTCATCCTGAACGTGGGTCATATCTTCTCCTCGGATTTCGGTCTTTTCTATCAGGTCACGCGCGATTCCAACTCCATCATCGGCGTTACACAAACGCTGGATGTGTATGTTTATAAAGCGCTGATGGAATCCAACAACTATAACTACTCCGCGGCCGTATCCCTGCTGCAGAACACCCTCGGATGCATCCTGCTGCTGATTGCCAACTTCACTGTCAAGAAGATCGATCCCGAAAGCGGTCTGTTCTGATCAGCAAGGAGAAAGGAGGAAACCGCTGTGACCAAAGCCGAAAAATCCGCTCCCAAAATGGTTATGGGAGACGGTCTGAACCGTTTCAACCGGATCAAGCCGGGTACCAACGTAGTGTTTTCCGCGCTGTTTATCCTGCTCGCTCTGATGACTTTCCTGCCTGTGCTGTTCGTATTCATGATCTCCATTTCCTCTGAGTCCACCATCGCGCAGCACGGTTACAGCTTCTTCCCGAAGGAGCTGTCCCTGGCCTCCTATGAATACCTCTGGCAGTCCAAGGAATATATCGGCAGGTCCTTCCTGAACTCTATCGGCATCACCATTGCCGGTACGATTCTGGGCCTGATTCTGACCTCCACGCTGGGCTATACCCTTTCCCGTCCTAACTTCAAGCTCAAAGGGTTGCTCACCGTAATGATCGTGGTCCCGATGTTCTTCTCCGGCGGTCTGCTGGCCAGCTACATGGTCAACACGCAGATCTACGGGCTGAAAAACACCTACCTCGCTCTGATCCTTCCCGGCGCTTGTTCCACATTCTACGTGGTCATCATGCGTACGTATTTCCAGACAACGGTTCCGGACAGCATTATCGAATCCGGAAAGATTGACGGCGCCAGCCAGCTCCGCATCTTTGTCCGCCTGGTACTGCCGATCTCGCTGCCTGTTATCGCCACCATCGGCCTGTTCCTGACCTTCAATTACTGGAACGCCTGGTACGGCGCCATGCTGTATCTGGACAGCAATCACCGTGAGCTGTATCCCCTTCAGTACGTGCTGATCAGTATCGAGAAAAACATCTCCTTCATGGCACGCAATGAGGAATACTTCTCCGAAGAGGCACTGGTCAACCTGCCGACCGAAACCATGCGCATGGCTATCGTTATGGTGGTTGTACTGCCCATCGCCTGCTCCTATCCCTTCTTCCAGCGGTATTTCGTCGGCGGTCTGACCATCGGCGCCGTGAAGGGATAATTCACACCGCAACAAACGGCACTGTGCCGCTTAGTTGATATTTGAAAAGGAGGACCCAATATGAAGAAACTTCTTTCCCTCGTTCTGGCCATGGTCATGGTTCTTTCCATGAGCCTGTGCGCCGCCAAGGCGGATGAACCCATCAACATCGTATGGTGGGTATACTCCTCCGGTGATGCTCCCATCGATACCAAGCTCGTTCAGGATGCCGCCAACGCCTACTCTGCCGAGAAAATCGGTGTCACCGTTGACCTGATCTTCAAGAACGACGAACAGTTCGTCAAGGACATGAACGTAGGCGAATACTACGACATGACCTTCACCTGCGACTGGTGCAATGACTTCGCCGGCAACGCCATCAACGAAATGTTCCTGGACATCACCGATCTGGTGAAGGAACAGACCCCCGCCCTGTACGAAGCCATCGATCAGAAGTACTGGGACGTTGCCGGCTCCATCAACGGCAGGATCTTCGCTGTTCCTACCCTGAAGGATATGGCCAGCCAGCAGTTCTTCCGCATGGATAAGGAACGCTACGAAGCCATCGGCATGGAGCTGCCCGCTTCCATGACTTTCGCCGATCTGGAAAAATACCTGGAGGCTTACAAAGCCAACTATGACGATGTGTACCCCCTGATGCTCGGTAAGGGCGGTCTGACCGGTATGACCAACAACGCTCAGTGGATCGCCGGTTCCTATCTCTGCTCTCCCTACAATCTGGCCGGTACCGACCGTGAAAACAAGATCATCCCCTTCTGGGAAGCTGAAGAAGTTCTGGAACGCTATCAGCTGCTGCACAAGTGGTACGATCTGGGATACATCAATCCCGATGCCGCCACCACCGAAACCATCGGCAAGGAAATCCGCGCTTCTGTCCGCTCCGGATCTGCCTGGGCCGGATACTATGTTGGCCACACCGCCTACGGTGACATGGAAGTTCAGGGCGTCAGCTACGCCGGTCCCTTCATGTCCACTGCTACCATGCGCGGCGCTATGAACGCCATCAACGCTGCCGCCAGCGAAGAAAAGGCCGTTGCCTGCCTGAAGTACCTGGAACTGCTGAACACCGACCACACCTTCCGCGACATCCTTCGCTTCGGTGTTGAAGGCGTGCACTTCAACTATGAAACCGATGAGAACGGCATCCAGACCGTTACCCGCACCGAGCAGGGCACCAACAACTGGTCCATGGACGGTTTCGTAACCGGTTCCGTGATCAACGCTTCCTGCACCACCGGCGCCTACTATGACTGGAACGTGATCTATGCCGACTACGAGAACGCTATCGTTTCCACTCTGGGCACCTTCACCTTTGACAAGACCGACGTTGAAGCCGAACATGCCGCCTGCAACGCTGTGATGGCCAAGTACACCGCCGAAATGCTCACCGGTACGCTGGACATTGACACGGCTCTGCCCACCATCATCTCCGAGCTGGAAGCTGCCGGCTACAAGACTGTTCAGGAAGAAGCCCAGCGTCAGCTGGATGCATACCTGGCTGCCCAGTAATCCTCAGATCAATTTTCCGGGGCGAAGGCAAACAGCCTTCGCCCCTTCTGTGTCGCGCGCGGGAGAAATGCCCGTAAGCGGCGTATATTTATCATCGCACCGGAAAGAAGGGCAATTCATGGATCTGAGTAATCTGACAATTGACCGGGAGCTGATGGTCCGCGTACGCCGGGAACTGCATATGCACCCGGAAAGAGGCTGGGATCTTGACAATACAACAGCCGTTGTACGCCGTGAGCTGGACCTGATCGGCATTCCCTATGAGTTTGAAAAATACGGCCGGAACACGATTGTCGCCACAATCAATCCGGATATCACATCATTTACGATCGGTATCCGTGCTGACATGGACGCGCTTCCCATTGAGGAAGCCGACCACGGCCAGCCCTACCGCTCTCAGAACCCCGGCGTCATGCATGCCTGCGGGCATGACGCGCACACCGCCATGCTTGTCGGCACCTGCAAAGCGCTCTGGGCGATCCGTGATCAGATTCGCTGCCGCGTCAGGTTTATTTTCCAGCCGAGTGAAGAAGCCCGCCCCAGCGGCGCGCGTGTCATGTGTGAAAACGGCGTAATGGATGATATTGACTGCATCATCATGTGTCACGTCAACTGTGTGGATCCCGTGCATGTCATCTCCACCAACAATACCGCGACCAACAGCTCCTCCGTCGCCTTCTTTATCACGCTCGGCGGTAAGTCCGTCCATATCGCGACACCTCATGCCGGTATCGACGCGCTTTCAGCCGGCGTCAAGGTCTACAACGGTATCCAGACGCTGGTCAGCCGTGAGGTGGATCCCTTTGATACATGTGTCATGAGCGTTGCAGTGATGCATGCGGGCAATACCGTGGCTGCCAACGCGGATAACTGCCGTCTGGAAGGCTCCATCCGCTGCCTGAAGGATGAAACCATGGTCTGGGCAAGGCAGCGTCTTGAAAAGCTGGTCCGCTGCGTGGCTGAAGAAACCGGTGTCACCTGGGAACTGAGCTGGTCCGGTGAACCTCTGCCCAGTGCCCATAACGATCCCGCGATGTATGAAGCCTTTATCTCTTCCGCGCGTAAGGCAATCGGTGCGGATAAGGTGATCTGGCTGCCCACCTCCCCCGGCGCTGAGGACTTTGCCTATTATGAAAAGAAAAAGCCCGGCCTGCTTTTCGGTCTCGGCATGCGCAATGAGGATAAAGGCGCCTGCTATCCGGCGCATACAAAGAACTGGGATATTGATGAGGACGGACTGCCGACCGGTGTGAAAGCCTTCGCGCAGTTTGTGCTGGATCATATGGACGGTATCAGCGGTATGAAAATGCCGAAGGGGGAATAAACCTTGTCTTCTTTCTACTGTCAGCTGGACTATGAGCATGTGCCCTACCTTTCCCCCTGCGGAACAAAGAACGGCAATATCGCGAACAACGGATGCGGCGTCTGTTCCTCGTCCATGATCGCGGAAAACCTGGCCGGTATGGATCTGCCTCCGGAGCGCTGCGCGAAGCTGTGCAAAGCCGCCGGCGCGCGGGAAACCTTCGGCACGAATCTCTTTGTCTTTGCGCCGTATCTGGCGCAGTACACGGGTCTGCGTTACACTGTGGAATGGGACGCAGGTAAAGTGCTCCGCTTTCTGCAGGAAAAACGGGGCATGGTGATCGCCAATGTCCGCGGAGACCGTCCCGCGGACGGATATCTCGGTGTTTTTTCCGATTCCGGCCATTATATCGTACTGGCCGGTGCCGAAGGAAATACGGTCAGAGTCTGGGATCCCATGTACAGGCCGGGCAGCGACCGGTTTGAGATTCACGGTCGGCACGGCAAAGTGCAACTGTCCGGCACGGACGCTTACGCGGACTTCTCACACGTTGAGCAGGACTGTCTGGACCGGCCGTATTTCCTCTATGAGAAAACAGATGGGAAATATGCCGCGCCGCTGATCGGTATTCTCTGCGGCTTCATCAATGAGGAAACAACACAGTACGTATACCGTGCCTACACACAGCCCGTTCTGAAGGCAGGCGGCATTCCTGTGCTGCTGAGTCTGGACACACCGGATGAACTGATGGAGGAAACCCTTTCACGTATGGACGGCCTGCTGATAACAGGCGGCCCGGATGTGGACCCCGCGCTGTACGGTCAGCAGCCTATTCCGGAGCTGGGTTCGGTTTCAGCGGCAAGGGACCGGATGGAAATCGCCGCGGTGAAAGTTTTCCGGCGGCTGAACCGCCCCATCCTCGGTATCTGCCGCGGCATCCAGTCCATGGCGGTGGCGCTGGGCGGAACACTGTATCAGGATATTCCTGCGCAGTACCCCGGAAATGTTGATCACTATCCGTGCCGTGAAGGCTGGGGCATCCCGCACGCGCACACCGTAACCGTGGAATCCGGCACGCGTCTGGAAGCGATCAGCGGCGGCGGCACATGGTTTGTGAATTCCTATCACCATCAGGCGGTGAACCGGCTGCCCGAAGGCGCGCGCGTCGCCGCGAGGTCGGATGACGGGCTGATCGAAGCCTTTGAGATGCCGGAAGGCGCGCTGTGTCTGGGTGTGCAATGGCATCCTGAACGTCTTTACGAAGAGGATGAGCACGCTTTCGCGCTGTTCAGGGAGCTGGTCTTCGCGGCCAGAGCAAGAATGATTGATCAGGGAGAGGGACAAAAATGATAGCTGAGATATTTGAAATCATCATGATCGTCTGCTTCGGTTTTTCGTGGCCTATGAACGTGATCAAATCCTGGAAAACAAGAACCGCCAAAGGAAAGAGTCTGGCCTTCCTGCTGCTGATCGAAACAGGCTATGTCTTCGGCATTGCCGGTAAACTGATCGCGGGTTCACCGAAGTGGTATGTGCTCTTTTTCTACATTCTGAATTTCACCATGGTCGGTCTGGATATCATCCTTTATTTCCGTAACCGTCATCTGGATAAAGAAAGGGACGCCGGACAATGAGCGACAGCTATCTGATCGGTGTGGACGGCGGCGGCACAAAAACGATTGCCGTCGCGGCCCGTGCGGACGGCACGGTCATCGGCGCGGAGCGCGGTGAAGGTATTAATTACAATAATATCGGTATGGACCGTGCCCGCCGGAATCTGAAGGAGATCATCGACCGCCTTGAAAGCCGGATCGACGGGCATTGTGAAGGGCTTGCGGTCGGTATGCCGGCGCTTGATATGCCGGCGGATGACGCCCTGACGCGCCTTTTCGCCGGAAACAGCTTTGATCCGGCTCTGCTGGACCTGCAGTCAGACGCGTACATGGCGCTGGTGGGCTTTACACTCGGCAAAGCGGGCATGATCGTCATCTGCGGCACGGGTTCGATTCTCCTGATGATGGATGAAAACGGAGCACAGCATGTACGGGGCGGATGGGGGCATCTGCTCGGCGATCCGGGTTCCGGTTACGCGCTGGCTGTGGACGGGCTGAAAGCCGCGATTGCCGACTGGGAGAACATCGGTCCTCATACATCGGTAACGCGGGCGGCTGAAGAGTATTTCCGCCTTCTCAGTCCGCGGCAGCTGATCGACCGCGTCTACGCGGAAGGTCAATCCAGGGCGGAGCTTGCGCGGTTCGGCCGCCTCGTGCTGGAGCAATGCGCTCTCGGGGACGGGGTCGCACTCGGAATCGCGCGGAAAAACATGTCCGTGCTTGCCGCGAACGCCGCTGAAATGATCGCGCGTGTTCCCGCCGCGAACCGGGTCGGTATTTACGGCGGCGTACTCACAAACAGCGCTGTCGCGAGGGAGATTTTTACGGATCAGCTGAAGAAACTCTGCCCGGAGGCGGAAGTATCCCTGCCGGAATTTCCGCCCGAGCTGGGCGCGCTGATTCACGCGCTGAACAGGCGTTCTCTGCTCAGTCCGGAGACGCTCAGACGCATGAAAGCAAGTTACAGAGAATTTCTGTAAACCATAGGGCTGTGTACACAGTCCGGAAAAATAAACGGAGGCTGTTATGAACGCGAGGGAAAAATACTTTGAAAATCTGATCAGTCTGCTCAATCAGGTACAGGAGCAGGAATCTGACAAGCTGGAGCAGGCGGCGCAGAAGATCGCCGACTGCGTGCTGAACGGCGGCATGCTCTACACTTTCGGCACAGGTCACGGTCATCTGCTGGCCCTTGAAATCTTCTACCGTGCAGGCGGCATGGTCCGTGTCGCGCCGATTCTGGATGAAAAACTGATGCTGCACCTTTCCGCCAGCGAAAGTTCCGAATGGGAACGTGAAAACGGTCTGGCTGACAGCCTGCTGGAACGCTATCCCGTAAAAGCGGGCGATGTGCTGATCGCGATCTCCAATTCCGGCCGCAACGCCGTTCCGGTGGAGCTGGCAGCCAAATGCCGCGAACGCGGCGCCTATGTCATCGCGCTCACATCGCTGAAGCACACTTCCGCCGTTACCCCGAGGAACGCGCTCGGAAAGCGGCTCTTCGAAGAGGCCGACCTGGTGCTGGACAACTGCGGCATTCTGGGTGACGCCTCTGTGGAAGGCACCGGCGGCCGTATGGTGGGCGCTACCTCCACCGCTGTCGGCTCCGCGATCCTGCAGTCCGTTATGGTCCGTGTGGAGGAAATCGCCCGTGAACGCGGAGAGGATATCGAATTCTTCGCTTCCGCGAATATTGACGGCGGTGACGCGATCAACGGCCGTTATCTGGAAAAATACCGCGGCAAAATCCTCAGCCTGTAATATCTGATGAAAGAAGGGTAATCATCATGCTGAAAACCGGTTTCGGGAAAGCTGAGCTTACACCGCCGATCGGCGCGGAGCTCGCCGGATACGGTTACTATCTGAAAAGGTGCGCGGAGCGGGTGGATGATCCGACCTACGCGCGCGCGCTTGCCTTCCGGCAGAACGAAGAAACCTTTCTGCTGATCTCCTGTGATATTCTCGGCCTGAACGCGCAGATTGCCGCGGATGTCCGTTCCGCGATGGAAAAAACGTACGGAATCAATCCCGCCAATGTTGTTCTGGTCAGCATCCATACACATTCCGCCGCGCCTACGATCTATCATGAAGGCTGCGGCGCGATCTGCCCGGAGTATATCAAAACGGTGGCCCCCTCGATCATCCGCGCGTGTGAACAGGCCGTCGCCGATCTCACCGAAGTTACAAAGCTTTCCTTCTCCATACAGGATATCGGCGGGGATTACGCCTATAACCGTGCCTGCGCGGACGGCCCCGTGGACAAAATGGTCCGTTCCTTCCTCATTGAAAGAAAGGGAGCCGAAAACATCGCGCTCTTCTCCTATGCCTGCCATGCCGTGTGCAACGGCAAGAATACAGGCGTTTCCGCGGATTTCCCCGGTCATGCCTGCCGCCTGATGCAGGAAAAAACGGGAGCCATCCCGATGTTTATCAACGGTCTTTGCGGAGATATCGATCCCGTACCCTGTGAGGAGGAACAGCGGCAGGCAAACCGCGCGCGATTCGCTTCAGCGATTGTATCCGCCGCCATGGCGGAGAAAGCTGAGCTGCCCGCGTCAGTCAGCGGCGGCTGCCTTTCCGAAGAGCTGAAGCTGACTCCCGTCACAATTGAGTCCATCCACGCGTACGCGGACCGTCAAGCTAACTCGGAGCACAAGATTCCGGGCGGCGATATCGTAGCCCGTATCTGGGAAAAGGAAATGATCGAAAAGTATGACACCCTGTCAGACCGTGCCGCCATCAGTGTACGTTACCTGAAGCTGGGCGGTGTGCCGATCGTTGCCTTCCCCTTTGAAGGCTTTACGGCCATCGGCAATTTCATCCGCCATGAGACAAACGATCAGCGCGCAGTTACGCTGGGCTGTGCCGATCAGCTGCTGGGCTATCTGCCTACCCTGAATGATATCGAGCGCGGCTCCTATGCCTCCTGGGAATCCGTATTCCTTTACAAGCGTCTCCCGATTCAGCCCGGCGAAGCGGAACGCCTCGGCACCGCCATCGGCCGTATGCTGAATGAATAATCACCTGAAAAAGAGCAGGCTCTAGAGTGTAGAGCTATGACTTTTGAGCTTCGGAAGATCGGAAAGGCCCCGTCCAGCAGACCGGTTCTTTCCTGTCGGCGCAGCAGAAAATACAGAGTATCCAGACGTCTCAGAACGCGGCCGTTGAGACGGACAGCCACGGTATCCCGTCCTTCCTGAAGCGGAAAAAGAAAACAGAATTCCGGATAACGCGATAAGCTTATTTACAAAGATATACAGGCAATTCCTTCTCCCCGCTAAACACCCGTACGAGAGTCGGCTTTTCCGGTGTCGACACAACCGCCTCCTGATATGGTGCTATTTCCTTTTCCACTTTCACATCATTCTCACCACAGCGCAGAATGAAGCCGGTCACAGGCTCGCCCGATGGGTTATATACCCTCACCTCATGCTCATCCGCCCATGCCGGAATAACCGCTCCTTCCCGGAAAAGGCATATTCCGGAAACACCCTTCACCTTCAGGGCCGCTTCCGTTTCCTTCATTACGCTTTCGGCGGTGCCGCCCTCAAACGCGTGGATCCCCGCCAGGGTATGCATTCCGCGCCTGAGCGTATTGCGCGCCACCATGGCAACCCAGTTTTCATCCTCTCCGTAGGAATGGCTGTATGACATAGGCAGCGCCATATCGAGAATGCCCGCCATATCACTGTAGTTCTGCCCGTAATGCAGGTCCGAAAACGCGAGATCCTCATACGCGCCTTCCGGCATCAGCGCGGCGCTTACCGTCAGCCCGGGCTTCACTTCACGGGCGGTGTCCGCCAGCGTATGGGCAAAGGAACGCACATTGAAACGCCTTGCCTCCGTCAGCAGACGCACATCCCTGTCACCCGCGCGGTAGCGGTTGAAGATGTATTCCGGATCCTTGTCATCATCCGTAAACGTTTTGTTCATGATTCTGCGCAGTTTACCGGTATCCGCTCCCCATGCGGCATAGTTGGCCATGTCATCCTCGGACCAGCCGCAGATAATGCTGTTGTACCGTATATAATCCAGATGCAGACCGTCCACATCATAGTTTTCCGCCATAGCGCGGATAATCTTCCGCATACGGCGGCGGTAGTCTGAATCCGTAATGCTTACAATCCGCTTATGCGGACCGCTCACATAATGGTACAGCGCGCGCTCCGGATGGGCTTCGGCATATTCCGAGTCCCCGGCCGATGTGAACCACGCGTGCACACGAATGCCCTTCGCGTGGGCCGCGTCCAGCGCCTCACGCAACAGATCCCTGTCCGGCAGCACACACTCTGTCTCCGCGCACGGAAAAATCGTGTGCCCGTTCAGCCCCTTTGTCAGCAGAAAAATGTCCGTCACACCCGCCTGCGCGCAGATTCCCACAGTCTTTTCAACGCCCGCGCGGATCAGGGATTCCGGCCACATCCATACACCGGTCATGCTCATACCTTCTGCTCCTCTCCCACCGCGCGTTTATCACATGCGCGGGGAAACATACACGTCATACCACTGCATACCGCCGCGGCGGGTCGGTTCAAGCGCCGGCTCGTCCAGTTCCGCAATGCTGCCGGTAAGGCCGTCGGCATACTCCGTCAGCGTCAGCGCCACATCCCTGATCCTGCCGGTAACAGCGCCGTAGCGGAGCGCGAATGTCTCCCAGCCGTTGCGTTTGTAGCTTGCCAGCCACTGCTTGCGGTGTTCCGTATACAGCTGTTCATACAGCTTCAGCAGCTGCGGAATATCCTTTTCCGCGATTCCGCGCAGGGCTTCCCTGTCCCCGGCCGCGTACGCTTCCCGGATAGCGGGAATGGTACGGGCTTTCAGAATGGCCACGTCAAACAACGCGCGCGCGTAGCTGCACTGAGCGTTATCCGGCGCGCAGGCGATCATCTGAAGGCCTTCCTCATAGCGGCGGACCGCGGCATTCAGGTCCGGATTGCCCGGCAGCAGATGATACAGCAGATCGCAGTAGATCAGACCCTTGCCGGTCCGGTCATCCTCCGCGCCCCGGTAGAAATGGCCAAATCCGTCATATGCTTCCCACGGAAGCCCGGACACGGTCTCCCCGGCATGGCGGACCTCAGCCTCCGTGCATTCCGTTCCTCTCCAGCAGAATTCGGAGAAGATCGCCACCTGAGGCAGCGCGAGGAAGTAGTCTGTCTCGTTGCCGTCATCGCCCCACATAGTCGCGATCACGGTTTTTATATGGTGCGCGGCGCATGCCCGGAGCGCGGGATACATGGTCGCGTCATTCCACTCCACATGAGGCAGGAAACCGCTCCACGTCCATACGCCGCCGGCGAATACCGTATTTCTTCCCAT
Organism: Clostridia bacterium; assembly: GCA_024404245.1. GTDB lineage: Bacteria > Bacillota > Clostridia > Christensenellales > Aristaeellaceae > Aristaeella. The sequence goes on along the minus strand of JAKSQH010000040.1, from coordinate 2,253 downwards.
CCGTTCATGCTCACTGAGCATATGCTCGTACCATTCCGGTTCCGTATGGTAGTAATCCCAGTAAACCAGATCCACATCCGGAAGGTTGTCGATCACAGACTGGGGTACATGCGATTCCAGATCATAATACTCATTGTTCCTGGAGCCGAGGCGGAAGAACATGTCACTCCACATCATGGGGTGGAAATCATACTTCGCGCAGATGTCCGTCACCCGTTTCAGGTGGCGCTGCAGCAGCTCAAAGCGGTCCACCGCGCCGTGTTTGCTGTAGTACCGCTGCAGGCCCATCCAGTGGGCTTCATCCATGCCGATATGCAGTCTGTTTGTTCTGAAGCAGGCGCGAATGGAGCGGATTTCATCCTCAATAAAGGCGTATGTCTCTTCTTCATCCGCCAGAAGGCAATACATCGTATCCTTCAGGTGCTCGTCTTCCTTCCACTGCAGGAACTGCCCCAGATGCGCCAGCGTCTGGATCTGCGGAAGCACTTCGATACCGAGGGCCGCGCCGTAGTCATCTATGGCTTTCAGCTCCTCCGGCGTGTACCGGCCGAGATAATGGCCGAAATACGGGTATTCCGGCACCGTATAGGTCACTTCCATGTAGATCACAAAAAGGTTGAGACCGAGCACAGCCAGCCGGTCAATATACCGTTTACAGGCTTCCACGGTCATCACCGCGCCACGCGCGGTATCAATAAACGCGCCGCAGCTCTCGATATGCCTGGTTTCAGTGATACACGCCGAGGTTTTCCCGTCCATGGCAGCCTGCGTCAGCAGGAAAAACGCGCGGCACAGCGCGGGCATATCCGGCGCTGCGATCTTCGCCGTCTGCCCTTCCCAGTCAATCCTCAATTCTTCGCCGGCGGTCACTTCAGGAACGCACGGAAGCGGCCTGCCAAGCACACGCTCCACGGTTTCCGCAGCCAGCCGGATCTGTTCACAGGTAAATGAAATCATCCCTGTATCCTCCTGTTCATATGCTTTCTCATCATAACGGCACCCGGTTCGCCGGATGCCTTCATCATTTTCGACTATTATACCATGAACAGGGGAAATATAAAGCTCCTTGCGGGATAATTTGCAAATAAAAAACGCCTGTGGTCAATGTCATGGAACAGTTCAGACTGTCTTCCCGGATCAGTGAACTGACAGAAGAAATAGAAGACCTGCGATCTGAAAAAGCAATGCGGCTCAGTCGGATGAACTGTTCCGATGAAAAAGACATCAAAACGATTCAGAATAATGTTTCTACAAGATTACCTTGCAGTTTTTTTGAGCTGTAAAAACATGAGCCAGGGATTTCGATCCCTGGCTCATTGATGATTTATAACCAGATTTTCGGAGTATCAATTTTTATAAGCTTTCTTACGTAACGTCAGCACGCTGAAGATTGCCAGCATACACATTCCCAACCAGAGGAACGGCGTAGAGGAATCTCCTGTCTTAGGGTGCGGATCCGCAACGTTGAAGCTGGTCTTCGCGCTGCCATCCTTGGAAACGATCGTCATAGTATGTTTTCCAACGCTCAGCGTTTTGATGAATTCCTTATTGAACGTAATCACCGTGGACCCGGATTCGGCGGTATAGTATTTCTTCGCCACGGTTTTGCCGTCTACTTCCACATGGTCGAATTTACTGAAATCCGCGTCGGATGCGAAAACAGCCCGATCAGCATTCGTAAATACGGTCTGATCCGTGCCCTGGATAATCTTATACTGGATCGGATCAGCCTTGACAGTGATGACACAGGAGCCAGTGACACCGTTACCCGCCGTGAAAGTGACTTTGACCGTACCGTTCTTCAAAGCCGTGATCGTACCGTCTTCCGCGATCGTCACAATGCCTTCCTGATCCATGCTGACAGTCAAGGCTTTATCTGTCGCGTTCTCCGGTGTGATCCTGATCGTGATCTTCCGGCTTTCGCCCGGCTTCATGGTCATCGTATCCGGAGATACTTCGACCTTTGTGACGGGGTAATTGATCGTATACGATGCCTCCAGCACATCACTGGCGGTCCAGTGATCCATTATCGCGATTGCCTTGATCACAGTATTCTCAGCAACAGAAATCGCCGCTGTGTATCGTGTACTGTTAGCCGTGGGCGTGGTTCCGTCCGTGGTGTAGTAGATCGTTGCGCCTTCGGTCGTTGTGCTGAGCGTTACGGTCTGCGCGGTCGTATATGTGCCCGCGGAAGGACTGGCAACAGGCGTTGCCACCGTGCCGGTGATCGTGTAAGTCGCTGTCAGCACTTCG
>JAKSQH010000004.1 GCA_024404245.1 Clostridia bacterium | reverse complement strand
CCACCGATGACGCCACCGTCACCCACGTCGGCGAAACGAAGGGCGAAGGCGACAACACCTTCACCTGGACGGTTGAGAACCCGGAATACTATCCGGATGTAAAGACCGCCTACGGCGACCTGACCGTCAACCCCGCCCCGCTGACAGTCATTACGGACAGCGATGAGAAGGGCTATGACGGAACGCCTCTGACCGCGGGCGGCAAGGTGGAAGGCTTCATGGAAGGCGATACTTACACCTTTGATACCACCGGCAGCCAGACCGTGCCCGGCGAAAGCGACAATACCTATGATCTGGTCTTTGACGGAACCGCCGATCCGGATGACTATTACATCGCGGATGAGGATATCGGTACCCTGACGGTTATTCCGAAGGAAATCACAATCGAGTCCCCCAACGGCGAATGGACCTATGACGGAGACCCGCACCACACCGAAACCATCACCGTGACCTACGGCGGCGATGAAATCCCGATGACCAGAGGCAGCGACGGTTCCTTCACAGGCACACTGCCCACCGGCGACAAGATCACCGTAACGCCCACCGATGACGCCACCGTCACCCACGTCGGCGAAACGAAGGGCGAAGGCGACAATACCTTCACCTGGACGGTTGAGCATCCGGAACATTACCCGGATGTCAAAACCGCCTACGGAGACCTGACGATTACCCCCGCCCCGCTGGTCATTGTCACAGAAAGCGCGACAAAGGTCTATGACGGCGAACCGCTGACAGCCGGCGGTAAAGTGGAAGGCTTCGCCGAGGGCGATACCTATACGTTCAAAGTCACCGGCAGCCAGACGGAAGTCGGCAGCAGCGACAATGACTATACGCTGGACTTCGACGGAACCGCCGATCCTGATGACTACTACATCGCGGATGAAAAGATCGGTCTCCTGAGAGTCATCCCCGAGCACAAAATCACTGTGCACTACTGGGAGGGGAAGATCGGCGGCCGTCACATCCATCCCGACGCGGTCGCGGTCTACGATGAAGGCGAACAGTTCCACATTCCCAGCCCGGTTATCCCCGGCTACACGGTTGATATCCGTATTGTTGAGGGAACCATGGGAACGCGGGATGTGGTGTATGATGTCATCTATACACCTGTGGAACATAAGCTGGTCATCCGTTATGTGGATGAGGACGGTGAGCCGGTCCATAACCCGCATACCGAGACCCATAAGACCGGTGAACATTATGAAGTGGAGTCTCCCGATATTGAGGGATACACCACCACAACGAAGATCGTTGAAGGCGATATGCCCGGACACGATACCGTGATCACGGTGATCTACTTCAAGCCTACGGATGACCTTGTAACCATCACCGATTATGACACACCCATGGGCATCGGCGGACTCAACGTGAACGCCGGCGACTGCTATGAATAAGAAAGGGGTGCCGCTGATGAAACGTTTTCTCTCGGTTTTGCTGGCACTTGTTCTGATGTCGGCGGTCTGTGTTTCCGCCGTCGGTGAGGAAAGCGTCTTTCCCGATGAACTGACGGTAGGCAACACCACACAGCTGAGCGGTAACTTCACCACAACGCTTTGGGGTAACAATACCGCCGATCTGGATGTAAAAGCCCTGCTTTGCGGCTACAACCTGATTGACTGGGATGAAGGACTCTGTAATTTCAAGCCCGCGGAAAACGCGGTAACCGGTATCTCCGCCGTCAATAACAAGGACGGCAGCCGGAGCTACTGGCTGACCCTTTACAACGATCTGCTCTGGTCGGACGGATCACGCGTCACCCCCGCGGATTACGCTTTCGCGCTGATGCTGAGCGTCATGCCGCAGATCAGTGAACTCGGCGGAAGCACAAATCACTACGGCTGGATCGCCGGCCTGCGTGACTGGGCGGAAGGCAAAGCCGACACCGTAACCGGCATCCGGCTGATCGGTGAGGATACGCTGAAGCTGACGGTTACCGCCGAATATGTACCTTTCTTCTATGAGCTCGGTCTGCTGATGTGTGATCCTGTGCCTGCGTCTCTGCTGGCTCCGGATACGGAAATCGCGGATGACGGCAACGGCGCGTATCTCAAAAACGCGCCGTCCGCCGAAGCACTCCGTTCCACCCTGCTGGATCCGGAAAACGGCTATCTCACCCACCCGCGGGTTGTAAGCGGTCCCTACACCCTGACCTCATTTGACGGAACAACCGCCGTGTTCGAAGCGAACCCGTACTTCAAAGGCGATACAAGCGGCAGGTTGCCGGGTATCCCCCGCCTGATCTATACGCTGGCGGATAATGAAACAATGATCGGCAAACTGGCCGGCGGTGAATTCGGTCTGCTGAACAAATGCGTACGCGCCGATACGATCGATGAAGGTCTGCATCTGGTGACCGGAGACACAGTCCGTATGCAGGCTTATCCCCGCACCGGTGAAAGCTATATCGCCTTCATGTGTGAAAAGGATACCGTAAGTGACAGCAACGTCCGCAAAGCCATCGCGTACTGTCTGGACAAGGACGCGCTCGTTTCCGGCTATTCGGGCAATTACGCCCTGCGTGCCGACGGCTACTACGGCTTCGGCCAGTGGATGTATATGGCTGTCAACGGTCTTGTGAAGCCCTTCGATGAACCCGCGGAAGACGCTTCGGCGGAAGAGCTCGCGGCGTATGATGAGAATCTTGCCCTGTTGGAAGAAATCACGCTTGACAACGTGACCGTCTACAATCCCGACCTTGAAAAAGCATCCGCCCTGCTGGAAGAAGCCGGATGGACGCTGAACAGGAACGGCGATGCCTTTGATCCGGCATCCGATGACGTACGCTGCAAGGAAATCGGCGGTGAACTCACGGCGCTGGACCTCACACTGGCCTACCCGGAAGGCAATCAGATCGGAAGCCTGCTGGAGGAGCATTTCCTTCCCTATCTGGCTGAAGCAGGTATTACGGTCAGCCTCGTACCCGTTCCCTGGACGGAACTGCTGGAACAGTATGACCGCCGTGCCGAACGTTCCTGGGACATGATTTATCTGGCAACCAACTATGAAGTTGTGTTTGATCCGACCCCGGAATTCGATCCCGCCGACGCGGAGACCGGCATGGGCAACCGCACCGCGATCGCGGATACGGAGCTGTATGAGAAGGCGGCGGACATGGCACGCACGGAACCCGGTGATTTCCTCGGATATCTCGGAAAGTGGGTTTCCTTTGAAGAAACCTTTGCCGAGGTGCTGCCCATGATTCCGGTTTACTGCAATACCTACTTCGATTTCTACACGCCCATCCTGCAGGACTACTTCATCACGTCCGGTGTCACCTGGAGTCAGGCGATCATGAGCGCATACTACGGTGATCCGCTTCTGGAAACGGAAGAAACGGAAGATATCATTACTGACTGATCCATCTGTCCGGTTTCTCCGGACAAGCGTGAAAGCGCCTTCTTCGCGAGCCGAAGAAGGCGCTTTCATTTTGTTGCGGCATTATAGATTCAATCACGGAATACCGTGTTTTTAAACGAAAAGGAGCAAAGCGACGCTTGAGCCTGCGTACGATCGGAAAGCCCTTAAGTCTGCCCGCAGGCCGAAATCCTTACACCTTCTACACCTTTCCCAGAAACGATCACACCGGCTCAACAAATACAAATCCGTTATCCAGCAGACTTCCGATCATCTTTCTCCAATATTCCGGCACCATTTCCTCCGTTTCATCATGCGCGTGCATCAGCAGAAAATGGAAATGATCCTCTCCGAAAAGGGACGCGCCGTAACGCGGCGCCGGATCGCGCATTTTCGCGAACACATCGTCAATGGTGAATCCGGAATCTGGGCGGACCCTGTATTCCTCAAAATCATAGGTCCACAGTGTGTCAATATCCGTATCCAGCCCGTTTTCCTTCCAGAAAGAATACGGAATCCTGCCGTCCGGTACTTTGAAGAAGCCATGCTCCTTCAGGTATTTCTGCAGGATCTCCTTATTCGCGCCGCCTTTATCACCGTAAGGGAAGCGGAACGGACGGTATTTCCGTTCCACACCGGCAGCTTCATACAGCCGGTTGAGCACAGTTTCGTTCTTTTCAATCTCCCGGATGCCCTCCTCCGCGGAAATGGAGGAAAACGCCGGATGAGAATAGCTGTGGTTCCCCACGATCATCCCGTTTTTCAGCGCATAAACCGCTTCATCCCAGAAGCGCTCCACCCTGCTGCCCTCAGCGAACATCAACGCACGGATTCCGTTTTCCTTCAGATAATCCACAATCGCGGGCGTGTTTTTCGATGAAATATCATCAATCGTCAGAATTCCGCTGTTCATACCCGGTCATCATCCTTTCCTGCTCAGTCCGTTCGTGTTGTTCCGCCGCTTTGCGGCCGGTATCCCCCGTACCGGACTTCTTTATATATCATGCTACCACACTATGTATTCCGTTTCAAGCCGGTATGCGCTTTCGCGAACAGCTCCGCCCTGCTTCCGGAAGCACACGGAATGTGATATACTGTCAGCATAAGGAAAGCCGGAAGAAGGAGAACAGCATGCCGGAGATCAGAAACATCGGCATCTTTGCCCATGTTGACGCGGGAAAAACCACACTGTCCGAACAGCTCCTGTACCACGCGGGGCGGCTGAGAACCGTCGGCTCCGTGGACCGCGGCACAGCCTATACGGACTCTATGGATGTGGAAAAACGCAGAGGCATTTCCGTCAGAGCATCCGTTGTCAGCCTGGACTGGAAAGGCACACGCGTCAACCTGATCGATACCCCCGGTCATATTGATTTCTCCGCCGAGGTGGAACGTTCATTCTGGGCGTTGGACGGCGCCGTGCTGCTTCTGGATGCCGCTGAAGGAATTCAGCCGCAGACAGAGATCCTTTTTCACGCGCTCACCGAACAGGGGCTGCCGTTCCTGTTCTTTCTGAACAAAACAGACCGCCCCGGCGCGGATGTGAACAGGACACTCGCGCAAATCCGCAAAAGGCTGACGGAAGCGGCTTTTCTGCTTCAGCATGAAGATGAAACAAAGGAGTATATCTGCGGAACGGATGAAGCGCTCACGGAACGGTATCTGAATGATGAACCGGTTGATAAAGCGGAGATCGCAAGCCGCCTGCGTCTCCTTTCGCGGAAAGGTGATATTCATCCCGTCCTGTACGGATCCGCGCTGAAAAACGAACATATTGATGAACTGCTGGACGCGGTCACGGAGCTTCTTCCTCCGCCCGTGCCGGGTGACGCCGGGCTGTGCGGCGTGGTGTTCGCCGCTTCTGCCGACCGTACAATGGGGCGCGGGCTGTGGGTCCGCCTTTTCGGCGGAAGACTGGAAAACAGGCAGACGCTGGACACAGCCGCCGGAACAGACCCGGTTACCGGAGAGCAGCGTTTTGTGCAGCGGAAAATCACACAGATCAGGAATGCCTCCGGGGATGATACCGGGATTCTCAACGCCGGTGAAACAGGCGTCGTTTACGGGCTGGGTGATCTGAGGATCGGACATGTTTTCGGTCGCGCCGACGCGCTTCCGCGGCATGTGGAGCCCGGGCATTACCGCACGCCCCTGATCACGGTTCGTGTTCTGCCGGAAAAGGATGAAGATACGGAAAAGCTGCGTGCCGCCTGTGAGGAGCTTACCCTGGAGGACTCGCTCCTGAATCTGGAATATATCCGTTCACTGAAGGAAATCCGGCTGCATGTAATGGGCAGGATCCAGCTGGAAATTCTGGGCGAGTTGCTGAAAACGCGCTTCGGTCTGAACGCGCGTTTCGGGGAACCGGCTGTAATATACCGCGAAACCGTCGCGCGTGAAACTGTGGGCTTTGTCGCGTATACGATGCCGAAACCATGCTGGGCTGTTCTGGAGTTCCGTATGGAGCCGGCTCCGCGCGGAAGCGGGATCTCATTTTCCTCAATTGTCCCCCACAGGGAAATAGAAACCAGGTATCAGCATCAGGTGCGACAGGCGCTTCCGCTCGCGCTCAGTCAGGGCCGGAAGGGCTGGCCGGTAACGGATGTGAAAATCACGCTGACCGGCGGAAGCCACCATCTGATTCATACGCATCCGCTTGATTTCATTGTGGCGACGCCCATGGCGATTCAGGACGGGCTGCACCGCGCGGGCACGGTTTTGCTGGAACCGGTGCTGGAAACACGTCTGATCATACCGGCCGAATGTCTCGGCCGTATCATGACCGATATAAACCGCATGCGCGGCGAAATCATTTCCACGGAAACAGACGGTGAGAATGTACGCCTTACCGCGTCCGTACCGGCGGCCGAAAGCCTTGATTACGCCACTCAGCTCGCCGCGGCAACCGGCGGTCGCGGCGTCATGAACACCCGGCTCACCGGATACCGCGAAGCCCCGCCGGACACGAACAAAACCGCCCCGAGGAGGGGAACCGATCCGCTGGATACGGCAAAATACATTCTGGCCGCCCGCAGCGCGCTGGAAGGCGGGATCTTTGATTTCTGACCGTCGCGCCAGACACGGTCATTTATGCCGTAACAGGCTGTACGGAATGTTTTTTCGTTGTTTTCGTTTTACGAACGTTCGGTTTTGTTTTGACAAGACATCGCTGTTCTGGTAACATAATCTTACTCTCGATAAACGAGACAAGATAACATAAGGAGGACTCACCATGAAGAAACTGCTCAGTATCGTGTTGGCTCTGGCGCTCGTCCTGTCCGCGGTCAGCTTCGCTGCCGCCGAAGGCTACAAAGTCGCTATTCTGACCGGCACTACCAGCCAGGGCGATGAAGAATACGCCGCTGCTGAGAACCTGAAGGAACAGTATCCCGATATCGTTATCCATGACACCTATCCGGACAACTTCTCTTCCGAAGTTGAAACCACAATTTCCAAGCTGCTTGCTTTCGCCAATGACCCCGAAGTGAAGGCCATCATCTTCGTTCAGGGCGTTCAGGGCGCTACCTCCGCTTTCAACCAGATCAAGAATGACCTGGGCCGTGATGATATCCTGCTGGTGACCGGCGTTCCCGCCGAGGATCCCGGCGATATCTCCCCCGCCGCGGACATCGTTCTGGCCAATGACGAAATCGGCTGCGGCTACCAGGTTGCCGACAAGGCTGCCGAGTGGGGCTGCGACATTCTGGTTCACTACTCCTTCGCCCGTCACCTGAGCTACGAGACCATCGTCGGCAAGCGTGACGCCATGAAGATGACTGCCGAAGCTTACGGCATCCAGTTCGTGGAACGCGACTGTCCCGATCCCACCGGTGACGCCGGCATGAGCGGCGCGCAGGCTGCGATTCTGGAAGACATCCCGAAGGTTATGGAAGAAAACCCCGGCAAGAAAGTCTGCTTCTACTGCACCAACTGCGGTCTGCAGGTTGCTCTCCAGCAGGCGATCGTGGAGCAGCCCAACGCTTACTACGCGCTGCCCTGCTGCCCCTCTCCCTATCACGGATTCCAGGAAGCTTTCGGTCTTGAAAGCAAAGCCGGCGGAAGCATTGACGAAGCTCTGACCGAGCTGGCTGACTATCTGGCCACCAAGGATGCCGTGAACCGCTTCTCCACCTGGAGCCTGCCGGTCAACATGAGCATGATCAAGGGTATGTTCACCTATGCCTGCGATTACGCCGAAGGCAAGTTCGAAGGCAAGATCAATGAAGAAGCCATGGAAAAGGCCATCTCCGAGAGCGCCGGCGTTGAAGTCAAGCTTGACAAGTACGTCGATGCCAACGGCGACAAGGTTGAAAACTACTATCTGATGGCTCTGACCCCCATCGATTTCGCTGATTTCGTCACCAAGTAATCTCTTAAGGACGATCTCACTCGCCCGGGCCCGGTGCCTTCCGGCAGCGGGTCCGGGTTTTCTCATTTTTCCAACTCCGATTCCGGGAGGTTTTTTCCTTGGCAGATTATGTACTTGAAATGAAAAACATCAGCAAGGAGTATGCGGGAAACCCGGTACTGAAGGATGTTACCCTTCAGATCCGTCCGGGTGAAATCCACGCGCTTCTTGGTGAAAACGGTGCCGGGAAAAGCACGCTGATGAACGTGCTGTTCGGCATGCCTGTTATTCACGCCACAGGCGGATTCTCAGGGCAGGTGCTTGTGGACGGGGAACCTGTTAAAATCATGTCCCCCATGGACGCGATGAATCACGGCATCGGCATGGTCCATCAGGAGTTTATGCTGATTCCGGGCTTTAACGTGACCGAAAATATCAAGCTGAACCGCGAGCTTTCCAAAGGCTGGCTTTTCAGCAAGGTCTTCAGCAAAGATCTTGAAATCATGGACAAGCTCGCGATGAGCACTGACGCGCGCCAGGCACTGGACAGCGTCGGCATCAACATCAGCGAGGACACGCTGGTCGGTACGCTGCCGGTCGGCTATATGCAGTTTGTGGAAATCGCGCGTGAAATCGATAAAAAAGGTGTGAAGCTGCTGGTATTTGACGAGCCGACCGCCGTGCTGACGGAAAGCGAGGCAAAGCAGCTGATCTCCGTAATGAAGGATATCGCAAGTCGCGGCATTGCCATTATCTTTATCACCCACCGTCTGGATGAGGTAATGATGGCAGCCGATCATATTACCATTCTGCGTGACGGGCAAATGGTCGCCGCTTGCGCCACGGCGGATGTGACAGTGGACAGGCTGGCCGAGAAAATGATCGGGCGCGGGGATGAAAGCCTGGTTAAAATCGAAGGCAGGCAGAGCCATGAATACGGCGATATTGCCATGAAAGTACGCGACCTGGAAGTCGAAATGCCCGGTGAAACCGTAAAAGGTATTGATCTGGATATCTATGAAGGCGAGATTATCGGCATCGCCGGTCTGGCCGGTCAGGGCAAAATCGGACTTCCGAACGGCGTAATGGGCCTGTATCCCGCGTCCGGTACGGTAGAGTTCCACGGTGAAGCGCTGCCTCTCAATGACTCCAAAGCCGCGCTGAAAAGCGGCCTGGCCATGGTCAGTGAGGACCGGCGCGGCGTCGGTCTCCTGCTGGACCAGAGTATTGAGGACAATATCGTTTTCACCGCGATGCAGGTTCACGGTGAATTCCTGACAAAGCCCTTCAATCTGAAGAACGCGAAAGCCATCCGCGCGTTCGCGGAACAGATGATTGAGGATCTGGACATCCGTTGCTTCGGTCCCACACAGGCAACCGGCACACTGTCCGGCGGCAACCAGCAGAAGGTCTGCGTGGCGCGCGCGCTGGCAATGAAGCCGAAGTTCCTTTTCGTTTCGGAACCGACCCGCGGTATTGACATCGGTGCGAAGCAGCTGGTGCTTGAAACACTGGCAAAGCTGAACCGCGAGCAGAAGCTGACCGTTGTGGTCGTCTCCTCCGAGTTGCAGGAACTCCGCTCCATCTGCGACCGTATTGCCGTTGTAGCGGAAGGCAAAATCAATTGTATCCTGCGTCCGGACAGCTCCGACGCGGCATACGGTCTGGCCATGAGCGGCATGGCCGTCACTCAGGAAAACGAGCTTTGGCGGAAAGACGCGCCGGTTACAAAGAAAGGCGGTGAACAGGCATGACGAAAAACAGCGCCGGAAAGACTTCCCTTTCCCGCAGAATTCTGAGCATCGTGCTGTTTACCGTTGCCGCTGTTCTGCTGATCGTATCCATCGGCGGTTATATCATTCAGGGAACCGCCGGAACGAAAGCTCAGTTGAACACAATGCGTACCCGCGCGGTTCTGCATGCCGCGTCCGGCGGTCTGGTGGATCAGATAGCCGAAGCCGCGAACGCGAGCGCGCTCAAGGAAATCCGTAAGGATCCCAATTTCCGGTCCATGGGTACAAATGAGATCCAGCGCCGGAAGGATGAAGTCGTCGCCAAGGCGCGTGCCGAAGCCGAAGCACTTTATGCCGTTCCGGAAAATGTGGATAATGACACGATCGAGCAGAAAATTTCCGTTCTGGAAGAAGCGCTGCTTGAACGTGACGAGATCATGAGCCGTGAGAAGGAAGCCTATGCTTCCGTGTTCACTTCCGTCACCGAACGCGTTTCCGGATGGGTCGCGATCACGGAAGGCAAAACGCCTGATGAGATCTGGAACGCCATGACAGCCGCCTGTCCTGAGCTGGGCAGTCATGCCGAACTGAAAGAAGGCATGATCAGCATGGCCGGTCAGATGGCGCAGAAAGAAGCGGAAGACGCCGCGAAGGAGGAAGCCGAAACCGGCACCGACGACGCTTCCGCTGAAATATCCGAGGATTCGATGTCATCCGCGGCTGAAGTGGACTACACCTGGTTCGTCGCTTCCGGCGCGTTGAACACGGCTTCCGAAAAGGCTGAAGAGAAATACGCCGACCTTTGGGCTGAGCTGTGCAATGTCATTCCGGATCTGGCGACACTGGACGACAAAACCTGTGAAAGCGTCCGGACTGATATTCAGAGTATCATCGCGTCGGCGGACGAAAGCTTTAACATTCGCTATAAGGCGTATGTCAGTGAAAAAGCGGATGAAATTCTGAAGCCGGAAGACGCGGGTAAGCTCCGCGTGGTCTCCAACGCTGAGAACTTCCTGCTGCTTGGTATCGCGGTGCTTCTGCTTGCCCTGCTGTACACCTTCTGGAAGCCTGTAACCCGCAAAATGGGTGTCCCGAGAAGCATTATCCTGCTGTTCTTCATTTACCTGCTGCTTACCGCGCAGTTCTATAAGATCAACATCAATCTGATGCTGGGCGACATTCTGGAGCGTGTCGGTATGTACGGCGTGCTGGCGCTGGCCATGCTGCCCGGTATCCAGTGCGGCATCGGTCTGAACATGGGCATGACCATCGGTTGTATCAGCGGTCTGTTCGCGATTGTGGTATCGTTGCAGTATAACATGACCGGCGCGCCCGCGCTGATTTTCAGCCTGGTACTCGGCATTCTGGTCGCCATCCCGCTCGGCTGGGCGTATAGCCTGCTATTGAACCGTATGAAGGGCAACGAAATGACAATATCGACATATGTCGGTTTCAGTTTCGTGTCCCTGATGTGCATCGGCTGGATGGCGCTGCCCTTCAACAACCCCAAGATCATCTGGATGCTCGCGGGGCACGGCCTGCGCGTAACACACGGCCTGCTGGGCAGCTTCGCGCATGTGCTGGACCGTTTCCTGTCCTTTAAAATCTTCGGTGTCACCGTACCCAGCGGTACAGTCCTCTTTTTCCTGGTCTGCTGCCTGCTGATCTGGATTTTCAGCCGTTCAAAGCTGGGCATCCGCATGACAGCCGTCGGTTCCAATCCGCGCTTTGCGGAAGCCAGCGGCATCAATGTGGACAGCATGCGTACCCTGGGCACCGTCCTGAGCACCGTTCTCGCGGCCATCGGTATCGTGATCTACTCCCAGTCCTTCGGCTACGCGCAGCTTTACAACGCGCCGCGCCAGTTGGGCTTCATCGCCGCGAGCGCTATTCTGATCGGCGGTGCCACAACCAAAAAAGCGTCCGTCGGCCATGTGCTCATCGGTGTTTTCCTGTTTGAAGGCGTGCTGTGCATGGGCCAGCAGGTCGCCAACGCGGCAATAGCCGGCGGCGGTCTGAGCGAGGTTATGCGTATCATGATCTCCAACGGCATCATCCTGTACGCGTTGACCCAGTCGGGAGGTGATTCACGTGGCTGATCGTAAAGGCTTCGCGGAGAATCTGAAAAAGTACGCGGTAACGTATCTGTTTATCGCCATCAGTGTATTCTTTATCATTGTCAGTAAACTGGACATGAACTATGTCTGCAGTCAGCTGCTGCTGCGGCTGAACCGCAACGCCTTCATCGTGCTGGCGCTGATCATCCCGATTGTCGCCGGCATGGGAATCAACTTTGCCATTACCATCGGCGCCATGGCCGCGCAGATCGGTCTTCTGCTGACCATCAACTGGGGCGTCACCGGTTTCACCGGTATCCTGCTGGCCGCCGGTATCACCCTGCCCCTCGGTCTGCTGTTCGGCTTCCTGATCGGCAAAATGCTCAACAAAATGAAGGGGCAGGAAACCATCGGCTCCATGATTCTGGGCTATTTTGCCAACGGCGCGTATCAGCTGCTGTTCCTGTTCATCTTCGGTAACATCATTCCGCTGAACAAGAATGTAACCATTGTCGGTGCCACCGGTGTGCAGAACACGCTGAACCTGACCGGTGATACCGGGCTGTATAAAGCGGTGGACGGCATTCTCGCCCTTCCCTTCTTCACAGCGGTATGGATTCTGTGCGGCGCGCTTGCCGCGTGGAGCGTCATCCAGTTCATCCGGAAAAAGTACAATCAGAAAAAACTGATTGTGAACCTCTCCCTGAGCGCTGTCATCTCTCTGCTGTATGTCTTCCCGGATATCCGCGCGGTATTTGACGGAAGCAAGGGCGGACGTGTCATCACGGTTCCCGTAATCACCTGGGTGATTATCCTGATGCTTTGCGTTTTCAATTCACTGATCATGAAAACCAAGCTCGGACAGAAGTTCCGCGCGGTCGGTCAGAACCGTACCGTGGCGAACGCGAGCGGCATCAACGTGAACCGTACCCGCCTGATCGCCATTATGATTTCCACGGTGCTCGCCGGCTGGGGACAGATTCTGTTCATGCAGAGCGAAGGCATCGGCACATTCCAGACCTACGCGGCACATGAGCAGGTGGGTCTGTATGCCGGCGCCGCGATTCTGGTCGGCGGCGCGAGCATTGACCGTGCCACAAACTGGCAGGCACTGCTGGGCACCTTCCTGTTCCACTCCCTGTTTATCACCGCGCAGAACGCCGCCAGCAACCTGTTCGGCGACAGCGTAATCGGTGAATACTTCCGCGCGTTCCTGAGCTACGGCGTTATCGCGCTGGCTCTGGTACTGTATGCCTGGAAGGGCGCGCAGAAGAGAAAACCCGGGAACGAACTGAAAGGCGCGGTCAAGAACTGACCGTCTGTTAGCAAAACCACCGGAACCTTCAATGGCTCCGGTGGTTTTTTCTTCCTGTTATATCACTATATTATGTTACGGTTCAGGGCTCATCAATCTGCCGGACGCTGATAATCACCGGCTGTTTTTCCCGCGCCACGGTTCCGTTCCAGTCCGTCACGGGTGTTTTTTCACATATGGCGTCCACAACCTCCATACCGGAAATCACTTTCCCGAAGGCAGCGTACTGCCCGTCCAGATGCGGCGCGTCCGCGTGCATAATGAAGAACTGGCTGCTGGCGCTGTCCGGGTCCGCCGAACGCGCCATGCTCAGCACACCGCGAATATGCCTGAGCGGGTTTTCCCAGCCGTTCATGTCAAACTCGCCTTTGATCTTTTCGGAGGAGCCGCCCGTACCGTTGCCCTTTGGATCACCGCCCTGAATCATAAAGCCGGAAATGATTCTGTGAAAGGTCAGTCCGTCATAGAATCCTTCATTCACCAGCTTCAGAAAATTACTGACCGTAACCGGGGCAATATCCGGATACAGCTCGGCAATCACCGTACCGTAATCCCGCACCTCAAGTGACACATAAACGGCCTGATCCGTTTCCTCCGCGGCGGCCGTACCGCAAAGCAGCAGAAATACCGTGCATAGGATGCAGCAGAGTCGTTTCATTGCACCGGGTCTGATGTTCTTCTTTTCCATTTCCGTATCTCCTTCAAAATGATTTATCGCCGGAATACCCGGCGGTTTTCCGCCCTCACCGGTTGTTAACAACCTCATCGATTACCTGATGAACCCGCGGATGATAATAGAAATAGTCCTCAACAGGATTGCGCAGGCTGTGCTGCAGCGCGTCCGCGTCCTTGATGATTTCATCGAACCAGAACCCTTTGATGTGTTTGTCACTGTGGTTCCGGATCCCGTTGAATATCATTTCCTTTTCCGCTTCGGAATAGCATTTCAGGCAGTCGAGTACATGTTCCTTCGCGTAATCCGCGCATTTATGGGCATGATCATCCGTATCTTCATTTCTGTCAACATATGTCAGCAGGTCATGAAGCATACCGGCAACTTCAGCCATTTCCGCGGTTTTTCTGTCATATCCCCGGCGCAGCGCCAGCAGTGACGCCATCAGGCCGACCCCGTAAAGGTGTACATACGCGCCGCGCTTGGCTTCTTCATCCCGAATGCGCTTGATGATATCATCGATCAGTTTTCTTGCCTCATCAAGCCCGGTATACTGTCTTTGTTGCTGATGTCTCTGTCCGGCATCCGGCTGTTGCTCACTCCGTTTCGCGTTCGCTTCCGCCGCTGCGGGGCCGAATTTTCCCTCATCCAGCAACAGTCGCAGCACAGCCGCTTCACGCTCCATCATATGCTTCGCGAGGAGCGTATTCTTATCCTTATGATCGTGATACAGGTTCGCTTCTATCGCCGTTTCAGGTTCCACCCATTCAGGCACGAACTCCTCAAACGCCTCATATTCATCCAGAATCTGATCCCCGGCCGTATCCGTCACATCACAGAAATAATAGAAGTTTTCCTGAATGAACAGGTCTTCATGCTTTCCTTTTTCTTTCCTCAGTACATACCCGTATTCCGAAACGGAGCTTTCGATCACGGTCAGCCCCGTTTCCTCCTTCACCTCACGGATTAGCGTTTCCGTATGAGTTTCATCCCCGTCGATTCCGCCGCCGGGAAACTTGTAATAGTCATATCTGAGGCTGTGCGCCATGGCAATCCTGTTACCGCGGATAATCACACCGCGTACGGACGGGCGTTTCCCGACAGTCCCGTTCTCAATATAGTTCCTGTAGTCATACACCGCCAGTTCACGCATGAGATCGCCTCCGTTTCATCTGTCCGTATATCTTCCGCCGTATCGAAGGAACCGTGCACTTCCTTCAAAAGCACCGCTTCGCGCGGGCAACATCCTTTTTCACTCTATGACAAAGCTCCCGTCATCCGGTAGCCCGAAAGCGGAAAAATACGCGTTTTCCAGCGGTATCCACATTTCCCCGAACCGCCGCAGCGATTCCGGTGTTTCGCGCTTTTTCAGCCTTTCCATACGTGTTTTCTCCGGCGCGCTTACAAAAAGGCGCAGGTCCGCGTACCGCCGCACAGACGGAAGATTGCAGTAACACCCTTCCAGAATCAGAAGCCGGCAATCCGGAAGTGTTTCTTCATCCAACAGCCGGTCAGCGGCGCAGTCATACCTGCGATACCTTACGCTTTCGCCGTTTTTGAAAGGTTCGGCCACTTCGCCGGCAAGGCGCTCATCATCGCAGTTACCGCCCGGAACCGCCAGTCTTTCCTTCGTTTTCATCGCGTGCGGAACCACAAAATCATCCGTGTGCACCACAGCGGCGTCAAACACCGCGGCCAGCCGGTCCGCCAGCGTTGTTTTGCCCGAAGCGCACGGACCGTCAATTGTTATCATTCTCCGTCCCGTGCCTGCCGTTATGTCCGCGACCGCGCGTACAGCGGTGATACACCGGAGCCAGAAGGTGCTTACAACGCGATACGCCGGATGATATCTGTCATGATACACAGCAGAATGCGACGGTAGCTTCTCTTCGTTCAGAAGCACATCCGTCAGATCCGGTTCCCGAAAGCGCTGATCTTTCGTTTCGGCAAACCGTGCGAATACATCCGCCGCGTCCTTCCGTGAAAAACGCGTTTCGAAGCCTGACGCCGTCATCATTCCGGCGATCACGGAGGGCTGAATATGCTCAGCCGTCGCCCTGCGCAGATTGAGCCTGCACCAGGCGGGGCTCAGTACCTCAAACAGCGGTTCCTCCGGATTCGCCTCAAGCCCGGCCATCTCATTCTCAATATATCGCGTCACCGTGGCGCGGTCAGAAAGGATATGCCCGACGCCCAGCATGCTCTGAAAGATAAATTTGACCGTGTCCTCCGGCTGCATGGCGGGATATCTGCGATACTGCGATTCCAGCTCCCGCAGCATTTCCCGTTCAAAAGACTCCGTGATCATTTTGTCATTGTCATCTCCCGGCATACAGTCATGATTCCGCAAACGGAAAATACCGTTCGGGAACCTCTTCGCAATTCGTGTTTTCGTCATGCGGCAGTATCACCGTGTACCGGATCATAACCGGCTGTTATCTTCAGTGCGTCGCTGACTCACCGTAATTATCAGAATAACACGGGGCGTATCTTCAGGTCAACAAAAAAGGGCGTTTATCCGGAGCCGGAGAAACGCCCGCCATATCAATCACGGTCATATACCTGTTCATTCATTCCCGCGGATCATCTGAACAAACCGGCGGAAAATCAGTTCACCGTCAACGGTGTCAGCACGTTTGTGCGCGAAGCACATCCGTTCCGGGTGGAACTGTACGGTCAGAATCGGCAGCATCTCATGCTCGGTCGCTTCCGTAATACCGTCGTCGGATATCAGTGTCACACGCATTCCCTCACCGGTACGTTCAACCGCCTGATGATGGCTGCTGTTCACCGTATAGCGCTCACCGTAAAGGTCACGCATAATCCCGCTTACGGGCGCGTATACCCCGTGAACCTTATCCTCGGCGGAACCGGGTTCGCGGGCATGACGCGCCGCCGGCGGAATATGCTGGGTTAATGTACCGCCGAGGCAGACATTCAGCAGCTGATGCCCGCGGCAGATACCCAGTATCGGTTTCCCGGCGGCAATAAACCGTTTTGCCAGAGCAAACTGAAGCTCATCCAGTTCACGGTCTATCGCGACAGACGCCGTTTTCTCCTGTCCGTACCATGCGGGGTCCAGGTCCGCTCCGCCGGGCAGCAGCAACCCGTCAAAAGCGGAGATATCGCGGTCACATGTCACAATTTCCACTTCCTGACCGGTACCCGTCAGCGCGTCGGAATAATTCTGCCAGCCGGTTTTTCCGCATGCTATGGCAATTTTCACAGCCGTCCCTCCCGTCGGTAAACGCGTCCCGAAAGCGACGCGTACTTCCTGTTTCTGTTTTCATTACTTCCCGTTCATTTTTTCTGAATCACTGTACCGGTTATATCAGGGATCAATCACACATAGATGATAATCAGCCCGGTCAGCATGCCGAGCACGGCAACCGCCGCGGGCAGTTTGGACTTCCACATCAGTATGGATTCCGGAAGCAGCTCACCGAATACCACATACAGCATGGCTCCGGACGCGAAGCTCAGTGAAATAATCAGCGCGGTCGGTCCGATAGCGCCGATCAGGAACCCAAGCACAGCCCCCAGAATCGTAGGCGCGCCGGACAGGGCGGTTATTCTCACGGATCTGCACTTTGTCATGCCTCCGGAGATCAGCGGTACGGCAACAGCCATTCCTTCCGGTATATTGTGCAGGCCGATTACAATGGCCATCACGATGCCGCCGCGGTTCGTCAGCATCTGGTCAGCCGTTCCGGCAAAGGACGCGCCGATCACCATACCCTCGGGAATATTATGCAGCGCGATGGCCGCCGCCATCACAAGGCCCGCCAGAAACAGCCCGCTGCGGGGCTGACGCCCTTCCAGATGCTCATGCAGATGGTTGGCATGTGTCAGTTCCTCAAGAGAGTCCGCGGTTTTCGGATGGTTCTCGTCAATATGCGCCACTTCATGGTTTGTGGCTTTATCAATCAGCCAGTTCAGCGCGGCGATCACGCAAAACCCGATCAGCACCCCGGCCGCGACCGGCCATACGTTAACCTGTTCCTCCGCGTGAAGCGCCTCCGTCAGCAGATCAAAGCATACAACGGATGTCATCACGCCTGCCGCGAATGACAGCAACAGGCTGACCGTTTTGTTGGAATCCTTGCGGAACGCGCAGGCAACGACACCGCCCATGCCTGTTCCGCCCACACCGGCAATTGCCGTAATGATTACCAGGGTCCAGATTGAATTCATTGCTCCCTCATTACCTCCTCACGCCATTTCCCAACCGGTTATTAAAACATAAAATGATCATAAAATCAAGCCGCTTCCGCAAAACATCCCGTTTCTTCAGTTGTCCCGAAGGTTTTTTGTTGCGGTTACTTTTCCCGTTTTTTATATTACATGTTTGTCTCAAAGCGTTGACAAGCCGTAAATGCAGGTGTAATATACGCGCTGTACCAAATACTGTTTATTACGAAAAAGGAGAAACGAAAATGAAGAAGATTCTTGCCGTAATCGCCGCTCTGGTTCTGGCCCTGTGCATGACTTCCGCCGTGGCTGAAGAGCTGCAGGAAATCGAACTGGGAACCTCCGGAATCGTGTTCACCGTTCCCGCTGATTATGTTGCCGGTGATATCTCCGCTGAAGACACTGATGAGAATCAGGTTGCTTACTACTGGAGTGAATCCACCCTGGTTGACTTTGACCTGTATCAGTGGGCCAAGGCTGACGGCGAAACGTTGGAAAGCGCCGCTGCCGAAGAAGCTGCCGATTTCGGGGCGACCGCCGCTATGATGGAAGTCAACGGTGTAACCATGTGGTACTATGATGCCGTCGAAGAGTTCGAAGGCGTCGAATATCAGACTGTTACCTACATGATGGAAAACGGCGATATTATCGCTGAAATCGTGTTCTGGCTGGATGGTGACAATGCCATTGAGACCGCCGCATCTATTCTGGCGACTGTTGCCGTGAAGGAAAATGCCGAAATCAGCGATGGCGGCAACGAGATCGTGCTCGGTACCTCCAACCTGAAGATCACCACCCCCGTTGTCTACGAAAAGGGTGAACTGACCGCTGAAGATACTGACGAATCCCAGATCGGTTACTACCAGAGCAATCAGTGCCTGGTTGACTTCGACGTATATCAGTGGGCCAAGGCCGAAGGCGAAACCGCCGAGAGCGTAGCGATCGAAGAAGCCGGCGAAGGCGCTGATGTTTCCGAAAACATCATTAATGACCTGGTTGTCTACGGCTACTATGCCACCGAAGAGTTCGAAGGCAAGGAATATGAAACCTTCACCGCGATCACCGAAGCCGGAAATGACTTCGTTGAAATCGTGTTCTGGCTGGATGGCGAAGATGCCGCTCTGGTTATGACCGAGATCCTCGGCACCCTGACTGCCTTCTGATAACAATTCCGGCTCATAAGCATCATCAATCGCGCCCGTGCCGCAAGGCCGGGCGTTTTAGATTGTCCGCGGATATGTTGAAAGCCGCGGATTCCGCGGCTTTCACATTCCCGTATTCTGTTGTACCGGTTACATCAGAACAGTGATCACCATAGGGTTCAGTCCGGCCTCACGCACAGCTTCCGGATCAAACTCCAGAAGCGTGTCTCCGGTCCGGACCGTGTCACCCTGCTTAACTTTCGGGCTGAAGCCCCTGCCTTTCATTTTCACGGTATCAATACCGGTATGAATCAGAATCTCTTTTCCGTCTGATGTGCGCAGGCTGACGGCGTGTCCCGTATCGGCAACGCTGCTGACCGTTCCGGAAGCCGGCGCGCGAACCAGACCGTTATCCGGAATGATACCGAAGCACGGTCCCAGTACACCGCCCGCGAATACAGGATCCGGAATCCCGCTCATGGAAACAAGCTGTCCGTCCGCGGGCGCGTGGATTCCACCGTCTCCCGGCTTGTCATCCGTACGGTTTTCGTGCTGTTTCTCCGCTTCAGCCACGCGGTAACGGACCGCGGGCACGGATGCCGGAGCTACGGATACTTCATCCAGTCCTTCACCGACAAACAGCGGTATCAGTTCCGGATCGGCACCGAGCTGCCCGCAGATGCCCACCGGAATCCCGGCCTTATGCCCGCCTTCAACCGTCATGCGAATCAGCTTCAGAACCGCGTCATGGTGCGGATCATAGTAATCGTCCATTCCCCGCGCCAGGCGGTCCAGCGCGAGCGTATACTGTGTCAGATCATTGGTACCGACAGAAAAGAAATCCGCCTGTTTCGCCAGTTCCTCACTGATCAGCGCCGCGGCCGGTGTCTCCACCATGATACCGATACGCGGAATACGGTATTTTTCTTTCCGCGCGTCCAGTTCGCCGGCCGCGATATTCACCTGTTCACGCAACCTCATAATTTCCCGTCCGGAGGTAATCATAGGGAACATAATACCTTCATTGCCGTAACAGGCCGCCCTGAGCAGCGCGCGCAGCTGCACGCGGAAAAGATCCGGGTAGGCCAGGCTGACTCTGGCACCGCGAAGGCCGAGTGCCGGATTCTCCTCCCGCGGCATATCCAGATACGGTACCGGTTTATCCGTTCCGGCGTCAATGGTGCGTATAATCGTTTCCCTGCCTTCCATCGCCTCCAGAACGCGGCGGTAAACCTGAAACTGTTCTTCTTCATCAGGTGCTTCATTCCGGTTCATAAACAGGAATTCCGTCCGGAACAGCCCGATGCCGTCCGCCTGATGCCTGAGCACCGTTTCCAGATCCTTTTCCGAGGCGATATTGGCATAAACTTTCATCCGCGTCTTTTCCGGCGCGATCCGCGTCATTTCGCGCAAGGCTTTTTCCTTTTCCTTCGCCTTCTGTTCGGTCTCCGGATCCGGTTCAAGAATCAGTTCCCCGTGATCGGCATCCAGCACAGCCGTTACACCGTCATTGATTTCCGCAGGATCGATCCCGGCCAGATAAGGCAGTCCGTATCCGGCGGCAAGAATTGCCGTATGGGATACGGGGGAACCGGTCTTTGCCGCGAGCCCGAGCACATACTCCCTGTTCATCCCGCTCAGAAGCGCGGGCGTGAATTCCTCAGCGCACAGAATCACCGGTTCCGCCATACGCGGCACTTCCGTAAAGCCTGTCAGGCAGTCCGCCGCGCGCCGCGCTGTCTGACGCATATCCTCCGAACGTGCCCGCAGATACGGGTCCTCCATGGCTTCAAATTCTTCCGCGAGCGTTTCTCCCGCCCTGTCAGCGGCATATTCGGCATTCACATGCTCGCGGCGGATGATACCGGTCACTGTATCCCGGAAACGCGTATCCGTCAGAAGCATCATATGCGTTTCAAGAATGCCGGCTGCTGTTTTGTCCGCCGTTTTCATTTCCGTTTGCAGTTGTTCCTCCGCCCGTGTCAGCGCGTCAAGCAGCCGGGCAACTTCCTGCTCCGGATCCGGTATTTCCTGTTTCAGCACAGCCGGGCGGCTCTTCATAAGCAGGATTTTGCCGGTGGCAATGCCGGCGTTGATCCTTTTTCCCTGCAGTCTTTTCATATCCGTTCATCCTCACAGTTTCTCATCCATGTACTGTTTCAGCTTCATCAGTGCGATTCCCGCGTCCGCGCCTTCAGCGGATACATGGAGTTCCGCCCCTTTGCCCGCACCCAGACGCATCCATTCCAGAATGCTGTTTCCGTCAGCTGTTCTGTTTCCGCACCGTACGGTCACCCTGCAGCTGAAGTTTCTGAGCAGGCTTACCATTTCCCCGGCCGGTCTGGCGTGAATACCGACGGGATCGCGGATGATGTGCGTAAAGGGCCCGCGTCCGTCAGGCAGTATCAGCAGCTGTCCTGCAGTCACATGTTCACCGGAGGCGGCGGTCATTTTCAGTTCCGTAACCGGTTTTTCAGCCTGACACGCGGCAGGTTCGGATACGTCCGTTGCCGGTGCCGGCCGGTCTTCCGCCATTGCGGTACGGAAGGCGTCCAGCACCTGCTGTACGGTCATCCCGACAATGATCTGACAGGTTGACCTGTCAGGCTTTATCACGCCGGCCGCTCCCGCGGCGCGCGCTTCCGCGTCATTCACAAGACCGGAATCCTTCAGCGTCAGGCGCAGCCTGGTCGCGCAGCAATCAGCGCTGACCACATTATCCTTTCCGCCGACAGCGTGGAGGAACGCCCGTGCCATAACGGCAAATCTGTCCGTTCCGCTTCCGCCGGCAGCCGCGGGAACAGGCGAAACATTCTCCGTGTCATCGTCCCTGCCCGGGGTTTTCAGATCAAAACGGGTAATCACCAGACGGAACACAAGGTAAAAGGTTACAAAAGCAGCCGCGCCCAGCGGAAGAATCTGCCAGGTGTTCTGTGCGGCCGGCAGTGAAGATGAAAGCAGCAGATCAATCCCGCCCGCGCTGAAGGAGAACCCCGCGCGGAAGCCCGTGTAATACGCGATTGAGGTAAAAACGCCGTACAGCAGACTGTAAATCACATACAGCGGGAATGACGCGAACATAAAGGAAAACTCAAACGGCTCCGTCAATCCGCAAAGCAGACTGCAAACCGAGGAAGATCCGAGAATACCCATGCTTTTCTTTCTGTTTTTGGCCGTACGGATCATTGCCAGAGCCGCGCCCGGCACACCGAACATCATACACGGGAAGAATCCGGACATATACATACCGAGGCTCCAGGATACATCCGCCGTGGTTTTCCCGGCCCAGAACAGCGTCAGGTCCCCCATGCCGATGGTATCGAACCAGAACACATTATTCAGCGCGTGATGCAGCCCTGTCGGAATCAGCAGCCGGTTCAGGAACGCGTACAGCCCCGCGCCGATGCCGCCCAGACCCATGATTGCCTTTCCCAGGGCGGACATGCCCATAAACAGCAGCGGCCACACGAGAAGCATAACCGCGGATACAACGGTGCTGATCAGCGTCGTCGCGATCGCCACAAAACGTTTTCCGCTGAAGAAAGCCAGCATATCCGGCAGTTTCACCCCGCGGAAACGGTTATACGCGAAGGCGCCGGTCAATCCCGCGAGAATCCCGGTGAACGGATTGGCGATCTTTTCAAAAGCCATGATCCATTCCGGGCTCAGTTCGGGCAGCATAACGGCAACCGTATCGGCGGACAGCAGGCTTGTCATCACCAGCCAGCTCACCAGTCCCGACAGACACGCGATGCCGTTCTGCTCCTCCGCCATACCCATGGAAACACCGATCACGAAGAGGATCGCCATATTACCGATAATGGCAAGCCCGGCTTTGCTCATCCAGAATCCGATTGTCTGCGCGACACCTGAGATATCTCCGCCCTGAACGGCACCGGGACATAACAGATATCCGATACCCAGCAGAATGCCGCATACCGGCAGCACCGATACCGGCAGCATAAGCGACTTGCCCAGTTTCTGCATGAATTTCATGTTTTCAGTTTTCTCCTCCCGAACGAACAAGATTCCTCTGTCACAGCAGAACGGTCTTTCAGATATACATTCATTCTCCGTAATCAAAGCTGCCCGGATATCAGTTTCGCCGTGTTTTCCTCCACCAGCCGGTAGAATCCGGCGATATGCAGGCCGTCAACCAGTCCGTGGTGAACAGCGGCCGTCAGCGGCATCATCAGTCTTCCGCGGAAGTCTTCTTCATACTTGCCCCAGCTGAATCTCGGGTTGGAATCGAAGCGATCGGTCATCGGATGCACAACATCGCGATAATGAATCCACGGGATGCATGTCGGAAAATAGAACGCCTCAATTTCCGCTTCCTCCTCCAGCGATCCTTTTTCACGGGCCTTCCGCTGCAGCTCCTCCGCTGTAAGGAGATATTCCTCCCACGGCATATGATGCCGCAGCGCGCAATAGCAGTATGTTCCGTTTCCGGCTGTTTCGGTATGCGAGGTCGGGCATTCTTCATACTCCCGGATCTCGAACCCGCCGGGCTGAACGACCGCGTTTTCATTCGCGGCTCCGCGGAGCGGGATTTCTTCACGGTTGAACCGGTGAATTCGCTGCCGGAGTTGCGGCACACTGTCCGCGGAAAGCGCGACAATATGCAGAAAGCTCAGGAAAAACGAGCATCCCTTTTCCTTACAGAAGCGCCTCAGCTCCGTAACATCAACATCCGCCGTAATATTGAACTGCGGACGTTCCATGCCCATGAAATAAGCCAGATGGGCTTTGCGCGGATATGTTTCCTGATCAATTACCCGGTAGCTGATCATTGCTTTTCCCTCACCTTTCGCCGTCTTCGCGGTCCGCGATTGTCCTTATGCCGTTTCTGTCAGTCAATCCTTTTCAGCACAATCAGAATGCTTCTTTCGTCCGGGCCGGTCTTTTCCGGAACATCGGACGCGGTTTCATAACCGTCCGGAATATCGAGCAGATGGAATTCATGCACGCCCGGCGTCACATCACCGAAATACACCTTTCCGTCCTCATTGCTCTTTCTCCGGATACACATCGCGCCGGGGCAAATCTGCACGGCGGCGCCCGCGACGGGATTCCCGTCCTCATCCGTCACGGTTACCGTGTAGCCGGGTTCTTCCTTCTCTGCCTCCGCCGGAACCGCGGTTGTCTCAGCCGAAACATCGTCTTTCAACCGTTCACCGATGATACGGTCCCATCCCGATGCCGGCATGGCACCGATCACACCTTCTGTTTCCGTTTCATACGCGTATTCCCCGTTAAGCAGATCCGCGGCCATTGTGCGCTGCACCGCTTCGTTTCCGGCAAGCACGGTAACAAGGAAGTAGTCCTCGCTGCCCTTATCCACGCTTCCGCTTTCAAGCATGTACCGCATCTGTTCCTCCACGCTGCACGCCACCAGTGTCAGCTTCTCGTCATAGGTAACCGGCAGAATATTCCCTTCCCGGTCTGCGAAATACACCGTCGGAAAGCTCTGAGCGAGCTGTGCCATCTCCGTATCCGTAATCCGCAGATTGGGATATGTGACCTGCAGGCTGTCCAGAATCTCCGCCGGTGTCATTCCGCCTGTCTGCGCGCTCACATCTGTGTCACTGTACAGGCCGACGACCGTCAGCCCCTGATCCCTGTATTTTTCATGCAGCGCGGTCAGCGCGGGCATCTCCTCCCTGCAGTAGACGCACCACGGCTGCCATACATTGACCAGGATCAGCCGGCAGTTATCCGGAACGGCGATTTCCTTTTCACTGCCGTCGGTTCCGTTGCCTTTCAGCGGCACCGTCAGCGCGGAAGCGCATCCGAGGCTGAATATCAGCAGAATAATCATCGCCGCGGCAAGCATTCTTTTCATATTGGGAATCCGCCTCCTTTTCCCCTGTAAGCGAGCCGGAAGACGCCTGTTCATGTCCGGGCGCCCCGGATAAACATACTGTTGCTGTATCTGTTATCATATCAGAAAACGGGTGATCGCGCATCACCCGTTTTCTGATATTCCGCTGTTTGATATGTTTTCGCCGCCGTGTTATCTGTAGTCGGGGATCACGGTCACAAGCGCGTTTCCGTTCCCGTCACAGGAAGCGACATATCCCCAGTTGCCCTCGTAGCACACATAATACCATCTGCCGGTTTTCCCGTATACCTCCAGCGTTGTGTTCGCGTGAATACCGCATATCTTGTTACCGTCCCCGACCCACGGATCCGAACGGAGCGACACGCCGCGGTTCAGCGTGCGGATCCGCGTACCGCTGTAAACAGATTCCGAAAATTCCACTTCGTATCCGTCATACCTGCTGTCATCAAAGCCGGTAAAGCTGCTTCCGGACGGAATTACACTTACCAGCGCGCGACCGTTTTCATCATATGCCGCCACATATCCCCAGTCACCGTTGTAGCACACGTAGTACCAGCCATTGACCATGCCGAAAGCATCCAGTATCTTGTTCGCGTGAATACCGAGAATTTTGTTGCCGCTTTCCACCCACGGATTGGAGCGAAGCGATACCCCGCGTTCCAGCGTTCTGAGCCGGATTGTCTCCGCCGGAGCTGTTCCGCAGGCAAGCAGCATAACGAGAACCAGAGATACCGCAATCAGGTGTTTGATCATTGACTTATTCATGAAATTTCCTCCTTCATTCTGTGTACTGAGGTGTATCACCTTCTGACAATGGCATTATATCCGTCCGGTTTTCATTCCCGTAATCCGGATTTTCACATCCCGCTTTCGCGCGCGATTTCTGCCGTCATTCCGTTGTTCAGCGATACATCCCGCGTTTCCGGATACCTGTTTATCACTCGACACGCGGTGAATAATCTGGTATACTCGGAAGTAGCTGAAAATCCGCCGGAGATAGTCATATTTACTGCAATCGGAGGGCAAAATGAGCCGGAAAATCAGAATATCCGCTATATTGATTCTATTGCTGATCAGCGTTTGCTGTCTGCCGGCGTCAGCCGGTACAATTTCAGGATCCGTTTCCGGCAGCGTTACTTTTTATGTTGAAGCCGGTTCCGATTCCGCCTGGATCTGTCTGGATTCGGAACCCGGGATGGCTGAAACGGGCAGCCCGGACACGGAGCAATCCGGACCCGGGCGGTATCACGGTTACTATCGGATAAGCGGTATCTGGGCGGACAGTGAACATGCGGAACAGCTGATATGGGCACCGTCGGCTTCGGGCTGTACGGGTGAAATATACGATTCCGATTCGCTTTTCATCCGTTTCAGCCGTCAGGGTGTGTGCGCGGTCACCGTTGAACCGCTGAATACCGCTGAAATCGGGGCGTATTTATCCGGGGATGTGTTTGTCTGCTGGGACAGTGATGCGACCTGGTCAGTTTCCCGCGTGTCCGGATGTACCGTATTGTCTGAAAAGCCTTCCGGAGAAGCCGGCATTCAGAGTATACCGGAATCCGCGACTGCCACGCCCGTACCGGACGCGGAAACGGATACCGTCGGAAGCGGAGCTGTAACTGCTCCCGTTTCCGAAACCGAACCGGAAAATGATCCGGAGAATATTTCCGTAACACCGGAAAGCACTCAGCCCGGTGAAATAAAGCAGTACGCGAAACTCACAAACGCGGAACGTCAGGCATTTGCCAAACAAATCGGTGATCACGCCGTCGGTCAGTCGGTATACGCGCTGAGTGACGGAAATGTCCGTGAGCAGCCGGACGGAAAAGCGCCATATCTCACGAAACTCTCCGCCGGCCGCTATTATCAGATTCTTGAAGTTGCCGTCGCGTTTCAGACAGACAATATATGGTATAAAGTAGAATACGCCGACAAATGCTTCGGTTGGGTCGCGGCATTCACTTTCGCGACGGAGGATTTGTCATATTAAGTGATATTGTATCGACAGATACGGTTTCCGGAAGGAGCGTTTCTCAATGGATAAAGAGTATCCGGATCTGATCCGCGAGGCATGGCCGGAATGGGAAGCGGCTGACAAACTCGGCGAAGGCGCTTTCGGATCGGTGTATAAAGTCACCCGGAATGACTTCGTCGGTACCTCCTGTGCCGCCGTCAAGGTAACGGAAATTCCCCAGAACAGCAGCGAGGTTGAAGAGCTGTGGGCTGAGGGGATGTCCAGGGATCAGACCTATGTCTATTATGAAAACGTCGTCAAGGACTATACAAGTGAAATCAGGCTGATGGACTCCGTCAAGGGATACACCAATATTGTCACGATTGACGACTATAAAGTCATTCATGACCCGGACAGCATGGTATGGTATATTCTGATCCGCATGGAACTGCTGACACCGCTTGTCCGGAAGGTCGGGCGTGACGGCATGAGTGAGGAAGATATCATCCGGCTCGGTATCGATATGTGCAGCGCGCTTGAGATCTGCCGGGAACACAATATTGTGCACCGTGACATCAAACCGGAGAACATTTTCATCAACAGCCGCGGGGATTATAAGCTCGGTGATTTCGGCGTCGCGAGGAATCTTGAGAAACTGACCGCGGGGCTGTCACGCAAAGGCACACCGAACTACATGGCTCCGGAGGTATACAACGCGTCTCTGAAGGAAACCGACATTGATTCCGCGTCCAAAGTGGATATTTACTCTCTGGGAATAGTACTGTACTGGCTCGCTAACGGTTCCAGACTTCCGTTTTTACCGCGGGATAAGCAGATTATGACCGCGCATGAACGCACTGACGCGTTCGAACGCCGGATCTCGGGCGAAGCGTTACCTCCGCCCGCGAACGTTTCCCCGGCACTTCAGGAAATCATTCTGAAGGCATGCACATACAAAACCGAAGACCGGTATACTTCCGCGGCTGAGATGAAGAAAGCCCTTCAGTCATTGAAAGAGCCGAATGTGGTTACAGTCACTCCTCCGGACAATGACTCCGTGCCGGACAAAAAACCGAAACGGTTCATTCTCCCGGCAGTGATACTGATCATTCTTGCCGCGGCAGCTGCCGCCATATGGTTCAGGCCGGTTCCGCCGCCCGTACCGACACCTTTCCCGGCCGTGAGCACATCCGCGGAGCTGATTGAAACACCGACTGAAACACCGACTGAAACACCGACCGAAACACCGACCGAAACACCGACCGAAACACCGACCGAAACACCGACCGAAACACCGACTGAAACACCGACCGAAACACCGACCGAAACACCGACTGAAACACCAACCGAAACACCGACTGAAACACCGGCTTCCGAACCCGCCGTGGCACCGTTCGAAACGCCGCAGCTTGCGTCAACGGATGCCGCGAGCGGTCTGGTTCCATGTTTCGGGATAACAGCGGCCAGATTCAAAAGCGACTGGGAACGTCTTCTCATCGGAAGCGCCGCCTATATGGAAAAAAACGGTCCGTACAGCAACGTGAACCGGCT
Source organism: Clostridia bacterium (assembly GCA_024404245.1). GTDB lineage: Bacteria > Bacillota > Clostridia > Christensenellales > Aristaeellaceae > Aristaeella. The sequence continues at coordinate 29,584 of JAKSQH010000004.1, read as the reverse complement.
GCCGTTGTTTCCGGACAGGGATATTCTTTCTCCGGATATCATGCGCTACTTCGGAGCCGGCGTCAACAGCACCTGCTGTTTCCTGTATGACCTGAGCACAGGTGAGCTGACCGAAACAGACGATTCCGTGCTCTTTGAGAAAGCACAGGAAAACAGAATCATTTACCGTTTCAAAGGCAGCGATACGCCGGACGCGTCTCAGATTGCCGATTGTATGATCCGGATCAGGCTGAACGGGCAGTCAGCTGAGTACCGTATGTCCGGGCATCACGGTGATGAAAGTATGTCCGTACCGAAGCGGCAGCTGTCCGTCCGGCTGGACCGTGACGGCGGGCTTGAATACAGCATTCTGAAGCTGATCTGCGAATACAATCCCGGAACCTATCCCGATTGCCCGATAACCGGTATGTCCGTCATTCCTCCCGCCGAATTCTGACCGCGCGTGCCGGATAGCAATACGTTCCGGAACGGAATACGCGTGCCGGAACGGTCTTCAGTGTACACAAAAACGGGTGATCACGCGTCACCCGTTTTTGGTTTCTCAACACGGTGTATTTTACCGCCGCATTATCTTCTTTTGGGAATCACAGTCACCAGTGCGTTTCCGTTCGTGCCGCGTGAAGCGACATATCCCCAATCGCCATTATAGAACACATAGTACCATCCGTCAATTTCGCCATATACATCAAGCGTCGTATTCGCGTGAATACTGCCGATCTTGTTATGGTCATCCACCCACGGATCAGAGCGAAGTGACGCGCCGTACTTTGACGTGCGGATCTGTATACTGCTGTAATCGACCTGTGAAAATTGAACCTCATTCCCGTAATTTCCTCCGGAACCGTATCCGGACGGAAGGATGCTTACCAGCGCGCGGCCGGTTTCATCACGCGCGGCTACATAGCCCCAGTAACCGTTGTAGTAAACATAATACCAGCCGTTAATCTCACCGTATGCTTCCAGTGTCGTATCCGCGTGAATACCGAGGATTTTGTTGTTGCTTTCCACCCAAGGATTGGTACGGAGCGATACCCCGCGTTCCAGTGTCCTGATCCGGAATGATTCTGCCGCGGCGATTCCGGCGGTTCCGTACGCAAGCAGAATAACGAGCACCAGGGATACCGCGACAAGCTGCCTGATAACAGATTTACGCATGTAACATCCTCCTTCGTCTTTTTCTAATTAATGTATGGCGTATTTCTATAAAGCATTATATTATCCGGGCCTGTTCCGGTCAAGCGAAACAACAAAAGATATTCCGTGCTTCAGAAGAACAGCACGGAATATCTCTGTTCAAAAAATCGGCACCGTCTTCAGGCGGTGCCGTTGGTATCGGAATAATCAGTAATTCTCGGCGTTGATTTCAAAATATGCCTGCGGGTGCGCGCATACCGGGCAGATATCAGGGGCCGCGGTACCGACGACGATATGGCCGCAGTTCCGGCATTCCCATACCTTTACTTCACTCTTCGCGAAAACCGCCTGCGCTTCCACATTGCGCAGCAGCGCGCGGTAACGTTCCTCATGGTGTTTTTCAACCGCAGCCACGGCGCGGAACCGCGCCGCCAGTTCGGCAAAGCCCTCCGCCTCAGCCGTCCGCGCGAAGCCCTCATACATATCGGTCCACTCGTAGTTTTCTCCGTCGGCGGCAGCGCCGAGGTTCTCCGCGGTGGTACCGATGCCGTTCAGTTCCTTGAACCACAGTTTGGCATGCTCCTTCTCATTGTCAGCTGTTTTCAGGAACATGGCGGCAATCTGCTCAAATCCTTCCTTCTTCGCTTTGGACGCGAAATAGGTATACTTGTTGCGTGCCTGTGACTCACCGGCAAAAGCCGCCAGCAGATTCTTTTCGGTCTGTGTTCCTTCGTAGGGATTGGCTTTCTTCACTTCAACGACCTTATCCCCGCGCGCCTTGCATTTGGGGCATACGGGTTCGGTGCCTTCCTCCGCCTCAAAGACCATGCCGCAAACCTGACATTTGTACGTTTTCATTTTATTTCCCCCTTAAATATATTTTTCAAGCATCTTTTCCGCTTCTTCAGCCGGCATATAGCCGACAGAGGTCTCCGCGGTTTTCCCGTCCTTCACAACAACGAGCATCGGAATGCTCACCACCCGGAACATGACGGCGAGCTCCGCTTCCTCATCCACATTCACCTTACCGACCCTGATTTTTCCTTCATACCGGTCGGCAATGTCTTCAACAACGGGCGCAAGCATTCTGCACGGACCGCACCACGGTGCCCAGAAATCCAGCAGAACGGGAATGCCGGACTTCAGCACTTCATTTTCGAAATTATCTTTTGTAATTACGATTTCAGCCATTCTGATCTTCTCCTTCGGATGTTTCCTTATTGGATTTATAGTATAGCATACAGTGACAGAATCCTTCAAAAGCGGGATCCGCGATCTGGGATTTGAACTCTTCACACATGCATCTGTACTCTTCTTTCTTTTCCGTGCGGCACGGGCAGTAACCTCCGGTCCGCTTCAGTCCTTCCTTAACAATCTTTACAATCTCACCATCAGGGTTCAGCGTGATCTTCATTCATTCACCTCCTTTTCGCGGTATACCGCGTGTTTACCGTTATTTTGTGAACTTGTGTCCGCAGCGTACACAGGTAATCTCCTTCGTTTCGGAAGACCTCTTTTTCCTCAGCAATGCCTTGCAGCCCGGGCATCTGAAGTACTTATATTCTTTGCTGTTCTTCAGGCGTTTGATGAACTGGGAAACACGCGTTTTCGCGTTGCCGGTGAACCGCCTGATCCGCGGCCTGATGTTCCCGGTAATATCCATGTATCTGATGTTTTCCTGTCTGCGTTTCTCCCTGTTTTTCGAAAACATTCTGAACAGCGTAACAATATACAGGATGAACCCGATCAGGCTCAGCAGTGAGCTTTGCAGAATGGATGAAAGGATACTGACGGCAAGACCTGCAATCAGGGTAAACTGGCCGAGGTTGTCAAGGCCGTAGCGGCCGTCCATGAAGCGGATAATCGCGTTTTTGATTTTCTGAAGCATTTTGTTCTCTCCTGTTCTATAGTTTTAGCAGCAGAATGTTCCGTATCGGTAGCCGCCGCCGAAACAGCAGCAGTTCAGAACCGTGTTGATCAGGCAGCAGCTCAGGCAGGGATTGGAACAGATAAATGATTTCAGGTCAAAACCCATATTGCTCTGCCTCTGCTCATAGGAACGGCTCCCGGACTCAAGCGTCGAGAGCAGTTCATTGTATTCCGGGTCATCCGGGGCAAGGCGCACGGCGTTCTGCGCGTGATCAAGCGCCGAGCTGCGGTTCCCGAGCCCGACATCGGCCAGCGCGTACAGCGCGTACCAGTCGGCGTCATGATACGGAATCCGGTTCAGCCGGTCAATCGCGTCCGTATACCGTTCCGCCAGAATGTGCTGCCGCACGGTTTCCAGTTCCGGTGTCCGGTAAGCGCGTCCGGCCGGCCGGAATCGCGCGGAGCGTCCGCCGCCGAATGAAAACGGTTCAAATCCGAATCCGGCAAAGGGGTTGAAACCTTCCCAGCCGTTACCGCCGTATCCCTGCCCGGATGAGGAATATCCGTCACGGTTCTGATTGTAGGACGAATTTCCCCCGTTGTAGGAGCCGTACGTATTTCCGCCGCCATAGCCGCCGTAACCGCCGGATGAACTGCCGTAGCCGCCGGCACCGTTGCCGTAGCCGGATGCGCTGCCCGTTCCGGTGCGTTTGATGCGGAGCGCTTCGGCATACGCCTCGTTGATTTCCCGCATTTTCCGCTCCGCGGTCTGATCGCCCGGATTCAGATCCGGATGATATTTCTTTGCCAGCTTGCGGTATGCCGCTTTGATTTCATCCTCGGTCGCGCCACGGGATACACCGAGGACCGAAAAAGGATCATTCATCATGCATCTTCTCCTTGCCGGCTGCGGAATGAAGCGCCGCCCACCGCTGCCATATGCCGCTGTAAACAATATTTCTCAGAATATCCAGATTCTTCACAAGCGGCAGCGTCTCCAGGCATTCGGCAGCTTCAGACGCGAACATGTTCAGCGTGTCATGCGTGAAAGTGTCAAAATCCGGTCTGGACATATACGGAATCAAAGGATTGAATCTCTTTCGCGAAATATCTTTCTTCAGATCGTCATAAGCATCCATCAGATAGATGAAACGTCCCAGTGACGAACCGAGACCCCGGAGCAGTCCGGTCCACGGATCATCCTCTTTGTACAGGCACAACTGCGCCAGAATCTCGCCCGTCAGGTTACACAGCCGGTCCAGATCATCCGGCTTCTGCCGTGACGCCGTAATCTGTTTCTCAAGGGCATTGATTTCGTGCACCGCGTTCCCGATCGCGGCGGACTGTGCCGGATGCCGCGTCGTGATTTCAGTAATCAGGTCATCCATTTTCCGTCCGATCGCACGCGCGATACGGCTCCCGTCATCCTCATACTGATCGGCCAGCTTATACCGGGTCAGCAGCAGATTCATGTCAGCGCAGTAACCGCTCACGGCTGAGGTGATAACCCTCTGCTTTTTGACGGGATGTACGGGACACCGGAGCAGCTTCTCATCGGTTTCCGGCTCATACAGCGAATCAAGCAGAAGATAAATAAATGTCAGGTCATTGCTCAGGGTCAGGCGGCCGGGTCTGCCGGTGATAACGGAAAGCGCGTCACAAAGGCCGCAGTAATACCCGCGGTATGACGCCTTCTGCTCATCGGAAAGCGCGGAAAACGCCGGTACAATATATCCGAACATATTTCTCCTTACACATCATAGGAACCGTCATCGTTGCTGCCGTTGTTTTCACCGCGGTATCTGCCGCAGGTGCTGAGTATCTGCTCCAGTTCGGTCTTCGCCTGTCCCGCGCGCGTCATGTCATCGCTCTCAAGCGCGGATTCAAGCTGCGCGGCAGCACGTTCCAGCTGCTCACGGTCTTCCGGTTTCATTTTCTTTCCCGCTCTTCTGGCTTCGGAAAGCAGGGATTCGGCCTGATCCTTCACAGCCTGCCGTTCTTTCTTCGCGGCGTCCTGCTTCGCGTAGGTCTCCGCGTCCCGGATGGCCCGGTCAATATCCTCCCGGCTCATATTGGAGCTTCCCGAAATGGTGATATCCTGGCTCCGGTTTGTTCCGAGGTCCTTCGCGGTCACATGCACAATACCGTTTGTATCGATGGAGAACGTTACCTCAATCTGCGGGATTCCGCGAAGCGCGCGCCGTATGCCCTCAAGGCGGAACTTGCCCAGGGATTTGTTCTGTGACGCGATTTCACGCTCGCCCTGTAGCACATTGATCTCGACCGATGTCTGGAAATTCGCGGCCGTTGTGAATACCTGCGAGTGCTGACAGGGCAGCGGCGTATTGCGGTCAATAATCTTCGCGAACACATCTCCCATCGTTTCAATGCCAAGCGAAAGCGGCGTCACATCAATCAGCACTATGGAGTTGATCGCGCCGGTGAGAACACCGCCCTGCAGACACGCTCCCATGGCAACGCATTCGTCCGGGTTGATATCACGTGACGGTTCATGCCCGGTCATCTTCCGCACGGCTTCCTGCACAGCCGGGATTCTTGTGGAACCGCCGACAAGCAGCACCTTGTCAATATCGCTGAACTGAATACCGGCATCCCGTACGGCACGGCGCACAGGTTCCTCCGTCGCACGCACAAGATGCTCCGTCAGTTCATTGAAGCGTGCTCTTGTCAGCGTGCATTCCAGGTGCTGCGGAACACCGTTCGCGACGGACAGGAACGGAAGGTTGATCATTGCCTCGTTTCCGGACGACAGCTCGATTTTGGCATTCTCCGCCGCCTCCGTCAGGCGCTGCATGGCAACAATATCACGTGAAATATCGGTTTTGTTCTGTTTTTTGAATTCCTCCAGCAGCCAGCCGACAACACAGCGGTCAAAATCGTCCCCGCCGAGATGGTTGTTACCGGATGTTGACAGCACCTCAATCGCGTCCCGGTCTATATCGAGCACGGAAACGTCAAAAGTGCCCCCGCCGAAGTCATAAACCATGATCTTGCGCGGCTGCTCCTTGTCAAATCCGTAAGCCAGCGCGGCGGATGTCGGCTCATTGATGATGCGCAGCACATTCAACCCCGCGATCAGGCCCGCGTCCTTTGTTGCCTGACGCTGCGCGTCCGAAAAATACGCGGGTACGGTAATCACCGCGTCGGTAACCTTCTCGCCGATATATTCCTCCGCGTCGGTTTTCAGCTTTCTCAGAATCATCGCGGAGATTTCCTGCGGCGTATACTGCTTCCCGTAAATATCGTATTTCTTGTCTCCGCCCATTTCACGCTTGACGGAAATAACCGTACCGGCGGCATTCGTGATTGCCTGCCGCTTGGCAGCCGTTCCGACAAGCCGCTCACCGGATTTTGTGAACGCGACCACGGAGGGGGTTGTTCTCCCGCCCTCGGCGTTCGGAACAATAACGGCATGCCCGTTTTCTATAAAGGATACACAGGAGTTTGTCGTACCGAGGTCAATACCGATCAACTTGCTCATTCAATCACCGCCGCTGGAAAATTTCATCATACGCAGTATATCATATTTCTGTAGCCAATTCCGGAAAAATGTGTGAACATGAAGTGAAAAGAGTTCATTCCCGCGCCTGTCGCTACACGATGTCAAACTCAAACCAGAACGTGGTTCCGTCCTGCGCGCTGCTTTCCACACCGTACGGCGCGCTGTGCAATTCCAGCAGACTGCGTACAATATTCAGCCCCAGTCCGCTTCCAATCACCGCCCTGCGGTGCGTGTCCGTTGTCCGGTAATACCGGTCCCATATCATCGGCAGTTCACCCGGGGGTATTCCCTGTCCGCTGTCCGACACTGAAACGCGCACCCTCCCGCCGTTCTTTTTCTGCGAAACCTTTACGGTGCGGTCATCGCCGGTATATGTCAGGGCGTTTCCCACAAGATTGTACACAATCTGTCCGAAGGCGTCGCGGTCCGCGCTGACCGTGAAATGTTCCTCCGGGCTGAATAGGATGATGTATCCGTTCTTCTCCGTCATTTTGGCGATTCGCTGTATAATCTGCCCGATCTCATCTGTGATATCCATTTCTTCCGGCTGCATTCTCATCGCGCCGGACTGAATGCGCGAGTAGTCCAGCACCTGATTGACCAGAGAGGTCAGCCGGCTGGTTTCATCGATGATCACCTGCATGTTCTCCGGCGTGTTTTCCTCCGGAATATCCCGCATCACTTCGGCATATCCGCCGATCATCGTCAGCGGGGTCCGCAGGTCATGGCTGATATTCGCGATCAGTTCTTTCTGCATGTCCTCCACCCGGCTCAGGTCTTCCGCCGCCCGGACAAGCGTATCATTAAGCTCTGCGATCTCCCTGTATCCCCCGCTGTGCGGCGGGCGCGTGTACCGGAAAGCTGACAGGCGTCTCGCGGCCTCGTTTGTTTCGATAATAGGTTCGGATATGCTTCTGGACATGAAAAAGCCGAGAACAACCGTGATCAGCATCACAGCGCAGGATATCAGGATGAACTGACGCCGCATTGTTCTCATGGTCGTTCCGAACGGGGTGATCTGCGCGTTCAGAAGCAGCGTACCCTCACCGCCGCCGAATGTCACTTTTCTGACATACAGCATGCTCATGCCGCGGTCGCCGCGGTCCTGCGGCACACTTCCGCGGAATTTGTCCGGGCTGTACTGATCATTGATAAACGGAACCACATTAACCAGCTCAATCACCGGTTTTCCGGACTCCTTGGCTTTTCCGGCCCAGCTTTCAAGCTGCTCACCGTTCATATGATGAAGAAGGCAGTAGCGCACATGGTCGGCGGAAATCCGCGTCCCGCCGTGTTCATCAAGCAGCAGAATGCAGATGTCCTCGTCGCCGGACAGGCGGTCGCACAGCATGGCAAGTTCCGGATTGTCAATATTGTCGGCAATCACATTCGCCGCGGCCGTAATCCGTTCCGTTTTGTAATTCTTGTAGATATCAAACGTCAGCACAATCTGGCAGAGCCATACAAGTGAAATCACAAACGCCACAAGCACAACAAGCCAGGTCAGAATCTTGGTTCTGATTCCGACCCGGCCCAGTATTGTCTCATCGCGATACGCGAGTTTCCGTTTATTTCTCAAAGCGATACCCCACTCCCCGGAGCGTGGTGATTCTGTCCGCGCACGGACCCAGCTGTTTTCTCAGCAGCTTGATATGCGTGTCAAGCGTTCTGTCATCCCCGAAAAACTCGTATCCCCAAACATTGCTGAGCAGTTTCTCGCGTGTCAGGGCAATTCCGCAGTTCTTTGCCATATAGAACAGCAGGTCATACTCTTTCGGACTCAGGTCAACCGTTTTCCCTTCAACGGTTACCCGCCGGGCGGAAAAATCGATTCGCAGTTCGCCGAACTCAAGTATGTTTTCATCCTCCGGTGTCCGCGCCGCGCGCTTCAGCACAGCGTTCACGCGCATAATCAGTTCCTTCGGTGAAAACGGCTTCACAACATAATCATCAATGCCGAGTTCAAAGCCATGAATCCTGTCATACTCCTCACCGCGCGCGGAAAGCATAATCACAGGGGTTGTATCATGCTTCCTGATCTCGCGCACAGCGGAAAAGCCATCCAGTTCGGGCATCATCACATCCATAATGATCAGATCGAACTTACGGTTTCTGCACAGTTCCACGGCAGCCATTCCGTTCTCCGCTTCCTCTGTCTCATAGCCCTCAAACTGCGCGTACTTCCGGATCAGTGTCCGGATTCCCGGTTCGTCATCCACAATCAGCAACTTCATCCGTTTCACCCCTGCTTCCTTCATACAGGAAGTATACCCGCCCGCGCCTTCCAAATCAAGCAATACAACATGAATATTACGTGAAGACGGTGTGAACCGTGAAACCGGCTTCCCTCATACCCGCAAAGGAAAGCATACTTATTCGCGTTTGTATGCGTGCCGGCTGTCCGCGGCAGGATAACGCACTGTACAAACTGACATTGAATATGATATGATTTGTACGGCAGAGACCGTACCTCCTGTTTTCATATCAGGCGGAACCGTCGTGAACCGGACAGCCGGCAAAACAACGGAAAACAATCATGTACTGTATGGGAGAGCATTATGAAACAACTGATCAATAACGGATGGTCCTTCGTCAAGCTTCCGTCCGGAAGCACTCCGGAGCAGGCTGCCGGAGCGGAATGGCAGGCTGTTGATCTGCCGCATGACTGGCTGATAAGCCAGGCGAATAATCTGTATGAAACCGCCGACGCGTGGTACAGGCGCGTTCTGCCGGAGGGCATCTGTTCCGCGCCGGTCTGCCTTGTGCATTTTGACGGCGTATACATGGATTGCGATGTGCTGCTCAACGGCGAAATCATCGCCTCGCACGCGTACGGATATACCGCGTTCTACGCCGACCTTACCGGCAGACTGCGCGACGGGGAAAACGAACTGACGGTTCACATCCGCCACCGCAGCCCGAACAGCCGCTGGTATTCCGGCAGCGGTATCTTCCGTGATGTGCATCTGGTCACACTTCCGGCGGAGCATCTGGTTCCGGACGGTCTTTATGCCGTGACAAATGAATTGGATAACGGCTGGGAGCTTCGTGTCAGCGCGGAAGTAACCGGTTCCGGCACATTCACCGCCTGCCTGACGGACAGGAACGGAGCGCCCGCGGGTACCGCGTCCGCCGAAGCAGATCACGGCAAAGCGTTGGCCGTGCTCCGCGTTCCTTTTGTCCGGAAATGGTCCGTCAGTGATCCGTATCTGTATACACTGACAGTCTCCTTCGGTGAACAGACCGAGCAGCTGAAAATCGGATTCCGTACGCTGCGCTTTGATCCTGCAAACGGTTTTTTCCTGAACGGGGAGCACACAAAGCTGAAAGGCGTCTGTCTTCACCACGATCTCGGCTGCCTCGGCGCGGCGTTTCATCCGAAAGCGGCTGCCCGTCAGCTGCGCGTGATGAAGGAAATGGGCGTCAACGCCCTGCGTACCAGTCATAATCCGCCGGCTTCTGCGCTGCTGGATCTGTGTGATGAAGCGGGCATTCTGGTGATCGATGAAGCCTTTGACATGTGGGAGCGCAGCAAAACGGAATTCGACTACGCACGTTTCTTCCCGGCGCATGAGGCGGAGGATGTCGCGCTGTGGATCCGGCGTGACCGCTGCCATCCGTGCGTGATCATGTGGTCGGTCGGCAATGAGATCTACGATATGCACGCGGATGAACGCGGCAGGCAGGTCATGCTGACGCTCGCACGTCAGGTCAGGGAGCACGATCCGGAAGGGCACGCGGCGGTTACCTTCGGTTCCAACTACATGCCTTGGGAAGGCGCGCAGCGTTGCGCGGAGGATATCCGGATCCCCGGATACAATTACGGTGAGAAATACTATGACGCGCATCACGCGAAGCATCCGGACTGGGTCATCTACGGCAGTGAAACAGGCAGCATGCTGTTCAGCCGCGGTATCTATCATTTCCCGGCAAACAAAAGCATTCTGTGCGATGTTGATCTGCAATGCTCATCGCTGGGCAACAGTACCAGTTCCTGGGGCGCGAAGGATCCGTGCAGCCTGATATGCGATGATCTCAACAACCCGTATTCCATGGGGCAGTTTCTCTGGAGCGGAATCGACTACATCGGCGAACCGACCCCTTACCGGACGCGGTCCTGCTACTTCGGTCTGGCGGATACAGCCTGTTTCCCGAAGGATATGTATTATCTGTTTCAGAGCCAGTGGACGGACCGGCCGATGATCCACATCGGCGTCAACTGGGACTGGAATCTCGGTCAGATGATCGATGTCAACGTCATGACAAACGCCGCTGAAGCCGAGCTCGTTCTGAACGGCGAAAGCCTCGGCCGGAAACCGGTTGAGCCCGGAAACGCGGAAAAATGCATGCCCCGCTGGCGCGTTCCTTTCCGCCCCGGCGTACTCACGGCCCGCGGCTATGACCGGAACGGTTCACTGCTCTGCGAGGAAAGCCGCTGCACATCCGGTGACGGGAAGAAGCTCGTCCTGTCATCCGAAGACCCCTTTCTTCTCTCGGACGGTCAGGATATCACCTTTGTCACCGTAACAATCGAGGACGAAAACGGTCATCCCGTGGAAAACGCGCGGAACAGGATCAATATCCGCGTCAGCGGCGGCGGCAGGCTGCTCGGCACCGATAACGGCGATCCGACCGATACAGAGGAATACAAGAGCACCAGCCGGCGTCTGTTCGGCGGAAAGTTGCTGCTGATTGTCGGATCCGACGGAAGAGATGAAAACATTGTGATTGAAACCGGAAGTCCCGGCCGTGAAGGCGCCCGGCTGGAGATTCCCGTTCGCCGCGCTGAGCGCGTCCCCGGTGTCAGCTGTCTGCAGAGGATACCTGAAACTTCCGGGCATGAAATCTGTCTGCGCCGGATCGGCCTGACGCCGGAAGGCAGCACGGATCTTACCCCCGAACACCCCGAGTGCGCGTTCGTCTGGCGGTTATTCCCCGCCGACGCGTCCCCCCGCCCGATCCGCTGGCAGGTCACAAACGAATCCGGAATCGAAACGCCTTCCGCGGTGCTGCGCGTCACAGAGGACCGCGTGATTCTGACCGGCAGAGGTGACGGCACTTTCCTGCTGCGTGCGCTGAGCGGAAACGCGGACGATCATCCGGAACTGATCAGCCAGCTCGAGGTTACGGCAAGCGGATTCGGCAGTGCGGCACTCGATCCGTACGTTTTCGTAAGCGCGGGTCTGTATGACCTGAGCGACGGGGATATCGGCGCCGGGAATGAGCAGGGCATCGCGTTCGCGCGTGACGGATACAGCATGGCCGGGTTCAGCCGTGTTGATTTCGGCAAAGCCGGAAGTGACACCGTAACCATGCCTGTTTTCGCGCTGGACGGAAACACGCATGAAATCACCGTATGGCTTGACGATCCGCGTAAAGACGGTGTTCGTCCCTTCACCGTGCTGATATACAAAAAGCCCAGCATCTGGAATGTCTATCAGGAGGAAACATGGAAGCTCCCCGAAGTGCTGACAGGCATGCGTACACTGTGCTTTTCCATGACTGACAAAGTGCATCTGAAGGGATTCCGCTTTGAAAAAAAGAGCCGGGCTTTCAGGCCGCAGGCAGCGGCCGGAGCCGACAGAATCTGGGGTGACGCGTTCCGGAAGGAAGATGACCGGATTCTCGGCATCGGCAACAACGTCACACTCGCCTGGGATGAAATGGACTTCGGTACACTGCGGGAGGCGGAACTTGTTCTGCACGGATATACCCCGCTGGAAACAAACGCCGTTACGGTCCGTATGGAAAATGACCGCGGTGAAAGTATGACAGAACTGGCCATGTTCCGCGGGAACGCCGGCGATACACAGTCCTTCCGCGTCCGTGTTCCCGGAGGCATGTGCTCGGTATCGCTGGTCTTCCTGCCCGGCAGCTGTTTCGATCTTTACGGTTTTGTTTTCCGCAAGGTTACAGATTCCTGATCATGACATTTCACTTTATACCGTTCGGTTTCCGGGACGCGTGTCACCCGGAAGCCCTGAAAAAACAGGCGGAGCCGTCTTCACGGTTCCGCCTGTTTCATCATATACGCGTTACACTGTCCAGCGTTTTGCTCAGCCGTACGAATACCGCCGGGGCGCCGACGCGGATCACACCGAATTCTGTGTTTCCCACAGACCGCGCCGGTGTGCAGGTCACCATTGCCGCCGCGTCCTCCGCGGGGATCCCGAACCGGATCAGGTTCAGCAACGCGCGGCCCAGCGTCAGCGTGCTTCCGGCCAGCGTTCCGTCCGCCAGCCTCGCCGCGCCGTCCTTCGCGAACACCTGCTGTCCGCCCAGCTCATAGCAGCCGTCCGGCATACCCGCGGCTTCCATGGCGTCCGTGATCGCGGCGGCGCGGTCACGTCCTTTGCAGCGGATCAGCAGCCGCACGATATCGGGATGAAGATGGATCCCGTCGCCGATAAACTCACAAACCAGCCGGTCATCCGTAAGCGCCGCGCCGGGTACGCCGGGTTTACGGTGATTGACCGGCGTCTGCGCGTTAAAGGTATGCGTCACATGCGTGGCGCCCGCGGCGGCCGCGGCATGCACACATTCCGCGTCGGCGTCCGTATGTCCCAGGCTCACGGTAATCCCGCGCGCGGTCAGGTATCCGATAAAAGCGAGCGCGTTATCTCTTTCCGGCGCCATGGTCACCATGCGTACAATGTTCTCGCACCCGCCTGTATATTTCTCCCAGTTTTCCTTTGTAGGATCCGCGAAGTAACAGGCAGGCTGCGCGCCGGCCCGTCCCGCTGACAGGAACGGTGCCTCCATATGCGCGCCGAGAACAACCGCGCCGTCCTTTTCGGGGTTCAGCATCACGGCACGCACACCTTCCAGCGCGGCCGCCGTGGCTTCCGGTGACGCGCTCATCGTTGTCGGCAGGAACGCCGCGACTCCCTCCTTCGCCAGTTCGCGGCTCATAGCCCGCACATCCGCTTCACCGCGCATTGTATCGTGTCCGCGGAAGCCGTGGATATGCACATCCACAAACCCAGGCAGCAGATAATCGCCGTTCAGATCAATGATTTCCTCGGCTTTCAGATCCGCTTCACCGATCGCGGCGATTCTTCCGTTTTCCGTATACACGCAGTCCGGTTCCGTAAATTTTCCGTCCAGATAAAGCCTTGCGTTCCTGTACAGTTTCATATCGGGCCACCTCTTTTTTTATTCAATCAGGTTTTCGGAAGATGCCATTTGAAGGCAGCCGCGAGAATCCGCAGCACAACAATGACAGAAATGCCGGCAATCATCGCGGCATTGTCATTCACGCTCAGCAGAAAATAGCACACCGCGGCGCCGATCAGGCTGGCAATCGCGTAAAAATGGCGTACGAAGATCGCCGGCTTCTGCATGGCGAACATATCCCGCAGCACACCGCCGCCCACGCCCGTCACCACGCCCAGAAAAATCTGCAGGAACGGGTTGGTGAACGTTATACCGGATTTCACACCGGTCACCGTAAACACACCGAGCCCGACCGCGTCAATCAGGATCAGAATCATGGCATTCGTGTTGATCCGTTTCCGGATCGGCGGAATGAACACGATCAGTGATACCGCGATCGCGACCAGCGCGTAAACCGGTTGCTGGAACGCTGCCGGAGGCGTTACCCCGATCAGCAGATCACGGATCACGCCGCCGCCCACAGCGGTGGTCAGGCCGAGCACCGTAGTCCCCAGCATATCCATGTGCGCCTGCACCCCGACCATTGTGCCGGAGATGGCAAAAGCAACAGTGCCGAGCAGTTCAAGTATAAAATACATATCAGGTTCCTCGCAGTGCTGATTCCCGGTTATTTTATCACATTCGCCGCCATGTGAATATACCCCGTGCCATATTTTCCCGTTCACCGGAGGCCGTACTCCCGTTACCGCGGGATACCGGTCCGTTTACGAAAAATTCACCAAAGATTTTCTGTCTGCAACGGTTTTACAACGAATTTTGTGATATTCTATACTCACGGAAAGGGAAATGTTCCGTACAACGAAAAATTCAGGCGGAATAAAAACGTCGCGTGCTCCGTCTGATATGTTGGAAACAATAAACTGAAAGGATGGAAATCAAAATGAAGAAAATCATCTGTGCGGTTCTGGCTCTCGTACTCGCCCTGTCCTGTGTCTCAGTTTTCGCGGAAGAAGCGCCTTTCCTTGCCGGCGGGTGGATGTCTCCGGAAGACACCGCTGTAACGGCTGACGCGCGTAAAGCGTTCGACAAGGCCTTTGAGGATTTCACCGGCGTCAGCTATGAACCGGTCGCACTGCTGGGAACGCAGGTTGTCGCAGGCCTCAATTACTGCCTGCTGTGCAAAGCCACAATGGTCACTCCCGAACAGGATACCTTCTATGCTCTGGTTTACATTTACGCCGCGCTGGACGGTTCCGCCGAGCTGCTGGATGTTCAGACACTCAATATCGGTGTCTCCCCGCTCGCGGATGAAGAAGAAGCAGCCGGACAGAACCCCGCGATGAACATCATCGGCTTCTACAGCGATAAAACCAGTCAGCGCGCGACCATGAACATCGCGGCACTGGGCGATGATCAGGCGGATGTGATCATCATGTGGGCCAACAGCGCTTTAGAAACGGTGGAATGGCTTTTCCGCGGCACTGTCGACCCGGACACGCTCACAGTCACCTATACCGGCTGTGAAAAGCGGATCTGCACCTACGACGAAGCCGGCAATGAAACCGTAACCTCCGTCTACACGGACGGTGAAGGTACGCTCACATTCGCGGAAGACGGTTCCGTTCTCTGGAATGACAGCAAAGAGAACGCCGGCGCGGACTGTGTGTTCGTATGGGACTATATCGCGGAATAATCTGTCCGGCAGTTTTCCGAATAACAATACCGCCGGTTAATCTCTCCGGCAGCCGTCACAGGCTGCCGGAGTTTCGCGTCTTCGGGGACACGTTACGGTATGCCGGCCGTCACGTTTTCACGGCCGGTTCGGTTTGCGAAAAGAGCCGGCTTGTGATATACTGCCACGGACAATCACAGTAAGGGAGACGGGCGCATGAAATCTGCCGCGATGGATCTGACAAAAGGGCCGGTCGGCCGCGGACTGCTCAGGTTCGCGGCGCCGCTATTGTTCGGTCTCGTTCTGCAGCAGCTGTATAATACCGCTGACGCGTGGGTGCTCGGAAATTTCGGCAGTGACACGGCACTGGCAGCCGTTACCTCAACGGGAAGCCTTGTTTTTCTGATCGTCGGCTTTTTCAACGGCACCGCGATCGGTGGCGGCGTGGTCATCTCGAAATATGTCGGCATGCGCAACAGTGAGCGGGTACGCGCCGCCGTACACAACAACATCCTGCTCGCGATCATCTTTTCTGCCGTCGCCACGGTTCTCGGGCTCGTTTTCACACCGTCCATTCTGCTTTTGATGAACACCCCCGTGTCCGTGCTTCCGGACAGCCGGACCTATCTGTCCATTTACTTCGCGGGCATCGCCGGCGTGATCATGTATAATACGTGCATGTCCGTTATGCGTTCTCTGGGTGACAGTACGCATCCGCTGTATTACCTGATTATCTCCAGCCTTACCAACATCGCGCTGGACCTGCTTTTTGTAGCGGTTTTCCATATGGGCACGGCAGGCGCGGCCATTGCCACAGTCATCGCGCAGGTCATGAGCAGCGTTTTGTGCGTCATCCGCCTGATCCACGCGCGGGATGACAGCCGTCTGCAGCTGAAGTACCTGAAGCCTGACGGACAAATGATCCGTGAAATCCTCATGCAGGGCATTCCCACGGGCATTCAGAATTCGGTCATCAGTATCGGCAATATGGTCGTTCAGGGGAACATCAATATGTTCGACCAGATGTACGAGGCCGGAAGCGGACTCGTGATCGCCGGTCAGGGCGCCTATTCCAAGGTGGAGGGTTTCGTGTTCCTGCCGGTCAACTGTATGAGCATGTCTCTTCCGACCTTTGTCAGCCAGAACCTCGGGGCAAAAGAATACGCGCGGGCGAAACGCTGCGCGGTTTTCGGCATCCTTTGCGGCATGATCTGTGCCGAGCTGATCGGTGTACTGCTGAATATCTTCGCCCCGCAGATCATCGGTCTGTTCACGGATAACGCCGTGGCAATCCGCTACGGCACGATTCACGCGCGCACAACCACACTGTTCTTCTTCCTGCTGGCATTCAGCCACTGCGCGGCCGGTGTGCTCCGCGGATGCGGAAAAGCATTCATCCCGATGGCGACAATGCTCAGTTTCTGGTGCGTTGTCCGTACGGTCTATGTCACGCTGATCGTCCGCGTGTGGTCCGAGTACCGCGCCATCGCGCTGTGCTACCCGATCACCTGGTCGCTGAGCACAATCGTATTTCTGCTGGTGCTGCTGAAAAGTGACTGGATACACGGTCTTGAAAGAAAACAGCCGGCGGTTCAATGAACCCCGGCTGTTTTTTTATCACTGTCCTGTCAGGCCGGCAAACCGCTCCGTCAGTCCCAGATCCCAGATCAGGGTGGACGTCAGGTATTTGTTCCGCAGATTTCTGGAGCCGATAAAAGCCATCACGGTATCCTCCCGCCCGATCCCGATCTCTTCCGGGCGCGTCAGCATGCCCGTAGTACGGGCAGCCGCCGCGATTTCATCCGGTTCCGGCAGTTCCTCCGCGATAATCCGCAGCACCTCGCCCCAGTTCTTTTCCAGTATGTCAAAATGCGCTCTGCGCTTTTCGGTGCTGTTCAACCCGGCGCTTTCCGTAATGCCAACAATCTCATCCGCGCAGCTTCCGAAAATCCGCCGTGTATTTTCAAGCCATTCCCGCTCATCAAACGCCTGGATCGCCGTTTCGAGCGCGGATCTGTCCAGCGTGATTTTCTTGATTTCCCGGTACAGCTCCAGCGTCAGCACCGTACCGATGCCGACCTGGATTCCGTGCAGGTCGTAGGGCTTATGCCGCTCCATCGCCATCATCTCCCACACATGGGAAAAATAGTGTTCCAGACCGGACGCGGGGCGTGAGTTGCCCAGGTACGCCATCGCGATACCGGAGATAACCAGGCCTTCCGCGATATACCGTATGGCTTCCGGATCACGTGACGGAATGCCGTCCGCGGCCTTCATGATCCTGTTCACCGCCGCGCGCATCATGCCGGCAATGCCTTCGCAGTAGTGTTCCCCCGTCACCATGGCCGATACGCGCCACTCGCAGATCGCGATATACTTGGCGATCATATCGCCGAATCCGGCCACCAGCATCCGCGCGGGTGCCTGTGCCAGGATTTCCGTATCCAGCAATATGGCAACAGGCGCCTTGCAGTAAACGGATACCTTGATACCGTTTACTTCCATTGAGCCGGAATCGGACGCGTACCCATCCATTGAGGGGGCCGTTCCGATAATGGCCGTATCAAGCCCGGCCGTTTTTCCGAGACACTTGCACAGATCATTGATCACGCCGCTGCCGACACCGAGAATCAGATCGCAGGAAGGATCAAAATGAAAAACACAGCTGCCGAGTTCCCACTCAGCCGGAGCGATTCTTTTGCCGTCCCGTTCCGGGATCTCCCACGCGGAATACGGTATCCCGGCACCTTCCAGAATCGCCAGTACGCTGCGGCCGGCAGCCTCATATGTGTTTCTGTCATACAGGATGAACGGCTTCCGGCTTCCGGCCGCCTTCAGCATCTCCGGCACCTCATTCAGTATGCCGGGGCCGATGTTCAGATACTTCATCGCGCAGGCATGATGTCTGCCGCATTCACAGTCATACCCTCCGCCGGTGACTAGCTCCTGCAGCGTCATTTCATCAAAAGGCTTATGCACAGTCAAACATTCCCTTCACATTTTCAGGTTCTTCACGGTTATGCTTTTCTCCTGAATGCCATATGAATCTCCGTCATCGGGCTTCCGTCCGGCGCGGTCATCGGCGTTTCACCGGTCTTCACAAAACCGATCTTATCATAGCAGTGCAGCGCGCGCTGATTGGTTGAAAACACATCCAGCAGGATTTCATCATATCCGAATCGCCTGAAGCCGTAATCCAGTATCGCCTGTATGGATTCGGTCCCGAAATGCCTGTTCTGCATTTCCGGCGTCAGGCAGATCCCCAGCGTGGCGTGTTTTTCCTCCTTGTCGAACAGCTCAATGTTACCGATGAACCTGCCGGTTCCCTTCTCCAGCATGGAAAAAAGCGTATCCGTCTTCGCCCGCTGTCCGGCAACCCACAGCATTTCCTCATTCCGTGTTGTGGTTACCGCCGCGTTGCGGATACCCATACTCGTTTCCGCGTCATTCACCATGGTCATATAATCATCCGTCAGTTCCGGCGTCAGGCGCACATAGTCAATCCGGTCCGACGAGAAGAGCGTTTCGCGGTCACCGGTGCGCAAAGGAATCCGGGTCAGATAGTGTTCCTCATCCTCCCCCGCGATTCTCGCGCCGTTGTGCAGCATGACCTTCAGGGATGCCGGATTGCTCTTGTTCACGCGCAGATACGCTTCAGGCTCCGGAATCAGGTTTTCCGCCTCCTTCAGCAGCAGCCGCAGCCCCTCCGTGCCGTATCCCCTGCCGCGGTATCCGTCCCGGATACTGTAGCCGATATGACCGGCGCCGGTACGCAGACTTTCGCACAGCCAGTGCCGCAGGCGAAACTGGCCGACCGGCGTACCTTCATCGTCCCACAGAATGTAGAATGTCTCCGGAACATATCCTTCCGGCAGTCCCTTTCCTTCACGAAAAGCGATCATTTTCGCGATGTACTCTTCAAAACCCTCCCGCGGCATTCCGGTACAGTTATTGATAAACCCGTTCTCATCTTCGGGAATCGAGGTCAGATACGCCCATACCTTATCCGTATCATTTTCATCAATCATCTTCAAATACATATTCCATATACCTCCTGTAAGTGCGGAATCCTATTGCTTCGTAGAAGCTCAGTGCATCATTGAATTCCCACATATCCAGCTCAATCCGGTCAAACCCGCGTTTTTTCGCGTCCGCTTCCATATAAGCCATCATTTCGCGGCCGACACCCTGCCTGCGGTACGCGGGATCCACACAGATCTCAGCTATGTGATAAATCCTCCTCGCCAGATTGTACGGATTCTCCGGCTTATCAATATAATCCACCATCGCGAAACCGCAGATAACACCGTCACGCTCACAGAGCAGAATATCGTTATTTTCCCATACAAGATAGTTCATCGCGTACGCGCGTACTTCCTCACCGAAACCGGGTTTGAAAATATCGGGCCGGCCCTGTACATGAAGGTCATTCACGATCTTCCGCAGTTCGTTCACACGTTCCATATCTTCCATAACAGCAAGTCTGATCATCTTTCGTTTTCCTCCCGAATGATACGTAAAGTAACAGCAGTCTGTCTTCAGTGAAAACAGGCTTCTTGTGTTCTGATGCGTTTGTCTGATCTGATCCTTTATGAAGATATAACCTTACGCCGCTGTATTTCCGCCGCTTACACGCCGCGACCGATCAGTGCCGCGACTTCCTCAGGCTTCGGAGGATACAGCGGCAGCGGATATCGTGTGATCGCGACCGCGGAACACGCGCTCGCGAAGCGAACCAGTTCATCATCGTCCATCCCGTGCAGCAGGCCGTATACGCAGCCGGCCTTGAAGGTGTCCCCGGCGCCCAGTGTGCTGCG
The DNA here is from genome assembly GCA_024404245.1 of Clostridia bacterium. Taxonomy (GTDB): domain Bacteria; phylum Bacillota; class Clostridia; order Christensenellales; family Aristaeellaceae; genus Aristaeella. Next base: position 9,453 of record JAKSQH010000004.1, on the reverse strand, counting down.
TACCTCCACTGAAAAAGGCTTCATGCGTTTCAGTTCCTGCCCTTTTCTGCCGTAGAGCATATCATTCGCGCCGGTGGTCACGATCGTCAGGCCGTCGGAATGTTCTTTCAGCAGTTCCGCCGCTTCCTCTTTGGATACACCGCGGTAGTCGTTTCCGAGGCATTCCTTTGACACGACATTCACCGCGGCATGGCGGTGCAGATATGTATCATGCGCGCAGTCGATTGTCACATACGGTTTGCCGTGCTTTACGCACATTTCCGCCGCGGCCTGCGTCTCCTCCTGAAAAAAGGGATCGATTGCCACAGCGTCCGCTTCGGCGATATCCGCCTCACGCGGCATATTCCAGCGTTTGATACCGAGTTCATACAGTTGCCGGAAGGTGCCCATCGGCGTACGGCTGAGTCCGGATACCAGCACATAATCCATCAGGCCCTGCCAGTCCGGATCAAAATACATGGAAGACAGGTCTACGGTCTTGTCCGCGTAGAAAGCGCGCAGCATAGGCGCAACTTCAGTCCCGATATGGGTACCGTCCATCTTCACGCTCACGCCGAGCGATGAAAGGACCGTAGCCGCGGAGCCGGTTTCGCCGCCCGGCAGGAAGTAGGTATTGGCAAGCTCGGAATACTCATCTTCCACCGGGAAACCGTCCCGCAGATAGAAGGAATGAGTTCCGAGCACCTGTCCGAAAAGATACGCCTGCACCATACCGGGCACCTCCTGTTCCTGAATAATGTCACTAAGATACACGCGCGGCCCCGTGCTGTCAAGTATTGTTTTCAATCCAGCCACTGAACATACGCGGTCTTGTCAGTGCCGTTGTATCCGGCACGCTGATAGAACCGGTGTGTCGATTCCTGCCTGGAGCCTGTCAGCAGCATCATTTTGTAGCAGTTTTCCCTCACCGCGATCTCCTTCGCGTAAGCAAGGCACGCGCCGGCCAGTCCTCTTCCGCGGTACGCCGTGGCTGTCACAACGTTCTCAATGAACGCGTACGGACGTATCCCACGCGTCAGGTTCGGAATAATCACACATACGCAGGACGATACAAGCCGTCCGTCCTCTTCCGCCACAATAATATGGTGGTTCGTGTCATTCAGAATTGTTTCCCATACGCCGCGCAGATGCTCCGTCATCTCCGGTACGTTATCCTCATGAAGATCCAGATACAGCTCCAGCAGGTCATTCAGTTCGTCTTCCCTGATTTCGCGTACCACGCGTATCACCCCGTCATGCAGTTAATCACTCACGCAGGCACCGGTCTGCGTCAGATACATCCCGGCATACCGCCCGCCCAGCGCCATCAGTTCGTCATGTGTTCCCATCTCGGCGATCCTGCCGCCCTCCAGCAGAACAATCTCATCCGAATCGCGGATTGTGGAAAGCCGGTGCGCGATGATGAATGATGTCCGTCCGCGACACATTTCCAGCATCGCGTGATGGATCTTCTGTTCGGTCACCGTGTCAACCGAGCTTGTCGCTTCATCCAGAATCATAATGGGCGAATCCGCGAGAACAGCCCGGGCAATCGTCAGCAGCTGCCGTTCTCCCTGGGACAGTTCCGCTCCGCCCTGCTCCAGCACGGTGTCATATCCGTGCGGAAGGCGCCGGATAAACGTGTCCGCGCCTACAAGCCGCGCGGCTTCCTCAATCTTTTCACGGGGCGCGTCGGGATCACCGTACGCGATATTCTCAAGCACGGTAGCGGCAAAAAGATTCGTATCCTGCAGCACCACGCCGAAGGCCTCGCGCAAATCATGCATGCGGTAGTCCGTAATATTATGCCCATCCAGCAGGATTTCACCGCCCGTCACATCATAGAACCGCGTCAGCAGGTTGATCAGCGTCGTCTTTCCGGATCCGGTGGAACCGACAATGGCCATCCGCGTACCCGCGGGCACGGTAAGGGAGATATCCTTCAGCACTTCCTTCTCAGGTGTATACCCGAACCTCACATGTCTGAATTCCACCGCGCCGTCGGGATCGGTAAACGGCAGCGAATCCGGCCGGTCCTCCGGCTCGGTTTCGCGATCCATGATGTCAAATACGCGTTCCGCGCCGGCGACCGCGGTCTGGAAGCTGTTGTAGATATTCGCGATTTCCACAAACGGCCGTGTAAACTGCCTCACATACAGCAAAAAGCTGGTAATCAGGCCGATATCGGCAATCTGTCCCTTCACATACATCACGCCGCTGAACACCGCGATCGCCGCGTAGCTCAGGTTGTTGATCACATTCATCAAGGGCATCAGATAGCCGGACATAATCAGCGCCCTGATCGCGGTCGCGGTCAGCCGGTCATTCTTTTCCGTGAAGATTTTCTCCATTTCCTGTTCATGGCAGAATGCCTTGACAACATTCAGGCCGGATATGCCTTCCTCGATCTGCGCGTTAAGAACACCGAGATCCTTCTGCTGCTCAGCGTACATCTTTCTGGTACGCTTCGTGATAAACCGCGTCAAAAACACGATCAGAACGATCGACACGCATGCCACGAGCGTCAGCAGCGGACTCAGGAAAAGCATGATCAGCAGAATACCGACAATCGTAAACGCGTATGTCATCAGCATTGTCAGCGAATTGGATATCGTTGTGCTGATATTGTCAATATCGTTTGTCAGGCGGCTCATCAGTTCCCCGTGGCGATGTCCGTCAAAAAACGCGAGAGGCAGCCGGATCATCCGGTCAAACAGCGTATTTCGGATATGGTGGATCACACGCTGGCCGACGGTTGCCATCAGCAGCTTCTGCAGCAGCTTCACCAGCCAGTCCGCGAAATACAGAAGCAGCAGCATAATCAGCAGGAACCTGACCGGCGAACCGTCCTTGATTGCCGTTACCGCCCGTCCGGACAGATACGGCGACAGAATGGACGCCGCCGAAGCGAGCGCGGACAGCAGAAGGATCCAGCCGAGCCCGTTCCGCTTGCCGCGGGTCAGGTCCCACAGCCGGCGCAGCGTGCCCCTGAAGTCTTTGGGCTTTACGAAAACACCGCGACCCCCGCGGGTAATTCCTGTCATATTGGCCGGCGGTACAGCATTTTGTCTGTCACTCATTTTCGCCGCCTCCGATCTGTGAATGACGTATCTCCCGGTATACGCGGCAGTCACGCATCAGTTCATCATGCGTTCCGAAGCCCTGTACGCGTCCGTCATCCAGGCAAAGGATCCGGTCAGCCCGCATCACGGTGGAGATACGCTGGCTGATCAGCAGCACCGTCATCCCGCCGCGTTCACGCGTCAGATGATCCAGCACTTTACTTTCTGTCTGCGCGTCCAGCGCGCTCGTACAGTCGTCCAGAATCAGAACGCGCGGATTGCACAGCAACGCTCTCGCGATGGACAGCCGCTGTTTCTGCCCGCCGGAAAGGTTCACACCTCCCTGCCCGAGCCGTGTATCGTATCCCTTTTCCGATTTTTCGATGAATTCATCGGCGCAGGCGATGCGCGCCGCTTCGCGGATCTGCTCATCGGACGCGTCCGCGCGGCCCCATTTCAGGTTGTCGCGGATCGTTCCGCTGAACAGCAGTGCCTTCTGCGATACAACCGCCACGGACCTGCGCAGATGCTCCGGATCAATCCTGCGTACATCCGTCCCGTCAAGCAGTATTCTGCCCTCCGTCGCGTCATAGAACCGCGGTATCAGGTTCACAAGCGTTGTCTTGCCTGAGCCCGTCGGTCCGATAATGCCCAGCATCGTTCCCGCTTCAATTTCAAAACTGAGATCATTCAGCGCGGGCCGTGACGCGCCGGCATATGTAAAGCTCATGTTTTCCAACCGGATTCCGCCGCGAATTTCCGGTTTTTCCGTGCTTTCCGTCAGATTCTGCGCGGGCTGCTCATCCAGCACTTCCTGTATGCGCGCGGAGGAAGCCATCGCGCGCACCGCGGTGTTCATCACATTGGCGATCATTGTCACCGCGAACATAACCTGTGTCATATAGTTGACAGACGCCATCAGGCGGCCGATCTGCGCCTCGTCCTGGTTCTGCGAAACCCACAGAAGCAGCACGATGCCGAAGTTGACCACCAGATTGATCAGCGGTGTGAACACAGCCATAATCTGCTGTGCTTTTCTGTTTGCTTCAGCCAGCTGTTCCGACGCGTCGGAAAACTTTTCACGTTCCTGATCCTCCGCAGAAAAAGCCTTCACAACGCGGATTGAGGTCAGAAACTCACGGCTTGTCCGGTTCAGACGGTCCAGACACTTCTGCACCAGATTGAATTTCGGATAGCCAATACGGATATTGCACCAGATCAGCAATGCCGCGATCAGGAGAATCAGCCCCATCACCGGCGCCTGGCGCGGCGTCTGAATGATAATCAGCACAATGGCACCGATCCCGGTAATCGGCGCCTTCACCATCATGCGCATCATACTGGCGATGAAGTCCTGTATCTGCGTCACGTCATTCGTCATGCGCGTAATGATGGAAGCCGGCTGCAACCTGTCGATATTCTCAAGCGACAGTGTCTGAACGTGCCGGTACATATCCAGCCGCACCTCATTGCCGACGGTCTGCGATGTCCTGCTGGCAAACCTGTTCCGCATCACGGCGCAGAAAGCGCCGGCCGCGGCAATCGCGAGCATGATCAGCCCGTACAGCAGGATCAGCCCTGTATCCGCGTTCCGGATACCGTTATCCACAATCTTGGACATGAATGTCGGCTGCATCAGGTCCGCCACTGCCTCCATTGTCAGAAACGCGGTTGAGATCAGAAAGATCCCCAGATGCTTCCGCAGATATTTCAGAATCAGTTTCATACACAGCTCCCGATGAAAAAAATGGGCGATCGCAAAGCCACCGGGTCGGCCCGCAGGCTGATCCCCTTACACCTTCTACATCTATTACACCTTTACACCTTTTTCCCGGACGATCGCAAAACCCCAAAGGTAAGAGGGATAGCATGCGAAGGGGTCTCGGGGGCGATCGCAAAGCCACCGAGTCGGCCCGCAGGCCGAAACCTGTTTACTTATCGCGCCCGTATCCCGGCAGATCCTCATACAGCCCGAGTTCCTTCAGTTTATCGCGCAACTTCTGCATATCCTCCCACGCTTCCCTCTTTTTGGACGCGTCCCGCAGCAGCGCCGACGGATGATAGGTCGCCATCATCCACACTCCCTTGCGCTCAAACCACTGTCCGCGCTGACGCGTGATCCGGAATTCCGGATCCAGTGTGTTCTTCGCCGCGGTGGAACCCAGAAGCAGAATCACTTTCGGACGGATCAGCGCGGTCTGTATCCGCAGATGAAGCTTGCAGGCATCCGCTTCCGCCGGCTCCGGTACACGGTTCTGCGGCGGACGGCACTTCACGATATTGCAGATATATACCCGTTCGCGCGGAAGGCCGACAGCCGCGAGCATTTTTGTCAGCAGCTGTCCGGCAGGGCCCACAAACGCGAGTCCCTGTTCGTCCTCCACCTGTCCCGGTCCCTCGCCGATCAGCATCAGCGGCGATTGCCTGTCACCCTGTCCGGGTACCTTGTTCGTCGCGCCCGCGTACAGCGGACACATACGGCACTCCTGCACCTGACGGTCAAATATCTCCCAGTTGATTTCCGCCATCATATGCCTCCGTATGTCAGAAATGATCTCCGATATAGACACTGCGTCTGAAGAAGACCTTCTGTATTTCCGAAATATCGCCGTTCACCCTGACATCCGGCCGCAGCAGAATCTCCGTCATCTCCGCGTCCCCGCAGGCCATGCGCGCCAGCGCGCGGATATCGCATATCATATCCGGTTCCGCGTCTTCGGCGACTGTCACATCGTTTCCGTTTACACGGAAGGTACCGTTATTTTCCGCGATCTGACTGTCGCCGTTCACCATGATTGTGAACGCCGAGCCTCTCTCCCGGCACATAATCCGCAGCAAGGCCTCCGTGTTCATCACACGCAGCATATGTGACCGGTTGGGTATGGTGCGCACGCCGTACGCGTTTCCGCTGAGTGCCGCCAGATCTATACCTGTGGGCATATTTGTAAATCGGATCGTGCCGTAATCGGCACCGAAACGCCCCAGAAAACCGAGAACCGCACGGAAGCCTTCCGCGTTCGTCCACGCGGCCTCATTCACATTCATAATCGCCGCCGGATCATGATAGATATCGTCAGCGATCACATACGCGAACGGTTTATCTCCGTCTTTCGGCTTCAGCAACCAGCAAAACCGCCTGTCACGCAGAGGTTTTCTGTCCATCTGCTGCCCGTTCATCTGCTCATCTGTACGGCGGAAAGCCAGGTGCCACTGATCCGCCCATTGGTTATACAACTCTGTAAACGGCGTTACAGGCTCCCCCGGCTGCCACATTTTTGCCTGACCGTCAAACATAAACCGCTTCAGAACCGCCGGTTCCGTTTCATAGCATGTGCCGGTCACCGCGCTCTCATATCCGAACTTGCGGTAAAATTCATGGCTGAAAGGGTACAGCAGCGAAATGACTTCTCCGCGTTCCCGCGCCGCCTTCAACAGCTCACCGAAAATGCCGCGGATCGCGCCGCGGCAGCGGTATTCCGGAAGAGTGGAAACGGCGCCGATTCCGCCGCATATCACATTCTGCCCGCAAAGGCGCGCTGTGAAATGGTTATTGATGATGCTGCCCATCAGCGCGCCGTCATCCGTAAAGGCACCCCACTGCTCATCCCGGTTATTCAGGTACTCCGTCTTTTTTCTTTCGGCTTCCTCATCCGATACACGAGCATGAAAGCAGAATGCCGCGATCTTGCCGGCTTCGTATTTTTCGGTATTTTCCAGCAGTCTGATATACATTCATTTTCTCCTTCCGGCAGTCATGTCCGGCTCACATCAGTTCCTTCAGTTTCGCAATCAGCGTCAGGTCCGCCGGCAGCCAGTCCACACTGTCCAGCTCATCCTTTGTCAGCCATCTGGCATCCTCCGCTTCCTTGAGCGTCAGGCTTCCGCTGACCGCTTCCGCCATAAAGCAGTCCATGGACAAATGAAATGACGGATAATCATATTCAACCGTACCGATCAGTTCAAGCACATCGATCCCGGTATCCAGTTCCTCCATAATCTCACGCTTCAGGGCCTCGCGTGGCGTTTCCCCGTTTTCTATCTTGCCGCCGGGAAACTCCCATCCGTCCTTGTATTCCCCGTAACCGCGCTGTGTCGCGAAAATCCTGTTGCCGTTACGGATCACCGCGGCAACCACACGTACCGTTTTCATGCTGTTCTTACCTGCCATAGATAAAGTCGATAAAGGTACGGATCTGCTCATCCCAGAAGCCCCACTCGTGCACAGCATCCGGTTTCTCATAGTGCTTCACATTCCAGCCGTTTTTCTCCAGCTGCGGAATGAACCGCTGATGCTGCGGATACAGGAAGTCCGCCGTCCCGCAGGCGACATACAGATCCGGTTTTTCAGGCGCGTCCGCGTTCTTTTCGGCCAGATACATGGTATCCACTTCGGTTTTTTCTACCGTGTTGAGGTCGCCGAGCACACGCCGCCAGTTTTCCCTGCGTTCCTCTGTCAGATAACGGACCTCATCCGCAATATCGACCGCGCCGCTGAAACTGGCCGCGGCACCGAAACGCTCCGGATATGTCAGCGCCAGACGCATCGCGCCGTATCCGCCCATGCTCAGCCCCGCGACATATGTTCTCTTCGGATCATCCGTTAGCCGGAAAAACCGGTGCATGACCGCGGGAAGCTCCTCGCTTACATAATCCCAGTACTTTTCACCGTATGCCTCGTTGCAGTAGAAGCTGTGGTTCACAGCCGGCATGATCACCGCCAGATTATGCCCCGCGGCGTAGCGCTCAACCGATGTCCTGCGCATCCAGATGGAATGATCGTCGCTGTATCCGTGCAGCAGATACAGCACATCCGGATCCTCCTGCCGCGCGCCTTCCCTTACGCCGATTCCCTGTAGGGCTTCCGGCAGAATCACATTAACCGTTGAAGCCACATTCAATGAAGCGGAAAAAAACTGAACCTGCAGAAATGCCATATCTCTTTTCCTCCCGTATCCGGATATTCATGCTCAGTATACCATATTTTGTACGTTCGGGAAGCATATCAGACAAACGTTTTTCATGTTTGTATATGAAAACAGGAACAATATATATAAACGGTCTGCCGGTACCGTGTCGCTGGCGCCGAACCGGCCTCGCGGGGACGCGCGAACAGGACCTGCAGGCCTCGTCACCCCTCAACCACCCCAAAAACAAGAAACATCAAAAATATGATTGACAAAAAATCGTGTATACATGATAAAATAGGCATGACAAAAACATTGGGGAGACAACGGGACATGAGAGGCAACGAAATTATCAAGTTGTTAATGGAAAAAAAGGGAATAGTGAACGTGCAGCTTGCGAACAAATTAGGCGTTACGCAGGCGACGATGTGGGCTCGACTGAACAACAAGAGCGACAGGGACATACAGCTTTCTGTTTTTTATGAGATGGTTGACGCGCTCGGGTATGACCTTGTGCTGAGGAAGAAGACGGACGGCACAGAGGAGCAGTTTGCCGAGGTTGAGGAGTACTATGTGGAAATTGACATTCCCACGAACCCGAAGAGGAGGGGAAGACCGAGGATTAAGGACATGGAGTAACCACCCGCCCAGTTTTAATTACATCATTTCGCAAAAAGTGTAATTAAAAAATCGCGAAAAAACAAAAAAGGGTGTTGAGTGCTGTGACGAAAAGGGGAAAAGTGGGACTTGGGGTTCTGATTGCGGCCGGCGTGATATCGCTTGCGTTTATCATATGGTTCATTACGGTAACGTGTGTGAAGCTGGCGGACGCGCGAAAGGAAGCGGAAAGGAACGCGCAGGAAGCGTTCGCGGCGGCATGGAATCCGGAAGAGATATAAGCTCAGTTTGAGGAAAGCATGAACGAGATCAAGGAAGACGCGAAGAGGAGATCTGAAGAGAATGTGCGGATGCTGAATGAGTTTTCTGAGCGGATGCGTGACGCGGCTGAGATGGAGGACGAAGATGAACGGGCGCGTGCGATTGAAGAGGTAATGAACGACCAAGCGGAGTGGATGAACGGGCTGAACGTGAGCGAATGACACGCGCGGATGGGTACGGAAGGGAAGCGTGAGGATATGGACTTGAGGAAAGCGGAGCGCGCGATACTGATAGAGGCAGGAAAAGAGGACAAGCGCTCGATTACGGTGAAGCGGGAGCTGCTGACGAGGTGCAGTGAGTGTCAGCATCTGCGTGTTGAGAACAGCGCGGAAGCGGAAGACAAAGGGACGGTTCTGCTGTCTTGCTATCCTCGTATGTTTTTGATATGATGGCATTATCAGTAAAGCAAACGAAGTGAACAACCGTATGCCGAGAGCAGCCAGAGCGAAGTCCGAAGCAGGCCTCTATCACATCATGTTTCGCGGATTGAGTGACAAAGCCTTTGAATATCCCCGGTTGGGTTGTGCCGGTATGGGGAACCAAACCCTGTTGACGGATGATATTGGAAA
>JAKSQH010000039.1 GCA_024404245.1 Clostridia bacterium | reverse complement strand
TTGTTGCGGTCCCACGGCGAGCAGTACACGCCGAACCGGAGTCCGTGCCGGCGGCCTGCTCCTCCCGCGTGAAAAGAATTTCGGTCGCGGGTATAATCGTGACGGAATCCGGCTTCTCCAGCGAGCGCTGGCTGATGCAGTCAAACGTGCGCAGTGAATCCACCTGATCGTCAAAGAACTCAATACGCACGGCTGTGGCCAGCGCGGGCGGATAGATATCCAGAATGGAACCGCGGATCGAGAACTGTCCTTTGCCCTCGACCATGTTCACACGTTCGTAACCCATACGTACCAGCCTGCCGGACAGCGGCTCAAGCGGGAGAATATCCCCCTGATGAACGGTGAGCATCGATTCACGGAAGGCGCGCGGATCACCCATGCGCTGCATCAGCGCTTCCACGGAAGCGGAGAGGACGGAAGCTTTTCCGGTCATCACATCATACAGCGCCTCCAGCCGGCGCCAGCTGCTTTCCAGACTGCCGGCCGCACGGGTCAGGTCGATCTCGCCGCCGGGCAGGCAGGCAATGCTCTCCGGCGCGATCTGCCGGATATCATCCGCCATCCGGACGGCCTTGAGGTCATTCGCGGAAATAACGAGAACACGCCTGCCCGCTTCAAGCGCGCGGCAGGCCAGAATTGACGTCATGCTTTCCGTGAGCCCCGCGACCGCTGCCGTGTGTCCTTTTTGCAGTGTGCGGATCAGCTGTTCGATATCGTTGTTCCGGGTCACTTCGGTGATCAGTCGGTCCATGGTTACTCCTTGTTTTCGTTCTTTTCCGGCTTCGCGGTGTTATAGATGTTCATGGTGTGCGTGATGCCGGCGTCGATCCAGTCAAGCGCGGCTGAAGCGGCGGTATTAAACGCCTCATTCATGAGCGTGCGGTCTTCGGCGGAGGCGTAACCGCTCAGCACCCAGTCGGCCAGGTCCCAGCCCTCCGGCTTCGCGCCGGTGCCGACGCGCACCCGCGGGAAATCCTGCGTGCCGAGGCAGGATACGATGGAACGCATGCCGTTATGCGTGCCGGCGCTGCCGTTTTTGCGCACGCGGATGCGGCCGAGCGGCAGGTCGATATCATCATAGATGACCAGCAGATGATCGGGCTTTACATCGTAGAAACGCAGAAGCGCCGCCAGGCATTCGCCGCTCAGGTTCATATAGGTCAGCGGCATGCAGAGAATAACGCGTTTTTCGGGCGTGACATATTCGCCGGTCAGCCCCTGCAGCTGCTTTTTGCCGGGCTGTACGCCCAGCCGGCGGCTGATGACCGCCATGGTATCGAAACCGGCGTTATGCCGCGTGTGCTCATACTGCCTGCCCGGATTGCCGAGCCCGGCGATGATGAATGTTTCCTTCGCCAAGGGGATCACTCCTGTCTGTTGGGACAATCCTTTTTTTTGCAGCTTTTGCAGGTGTCCAGTTCAATTTCGTTTCCGGCGGCTTCCATATGGGCGGTGCCTTCGGAGGAAGCGGTAACCCGGAAGCCGAGCCGCTCAAAAAATCCGGCGGTTTCGGCGGGGCAGTCGAGCACAACACGTGACGCCGCGTGCTCCTTTGCTTTGAACAGCAGCAGACGCAGCACGAGATCGCCCAGACGTTGCCCGCGCTTATCGCTCAGCACGCCCACGGAACCGAGCACAAAGTCACCGTCCGCCCACCAGATGCGGCCCGCGGCGGCCGGCTCACCGTCCAGAAAAACCACGGTGTTCCAGCTGATGTCGTCTGTAGTGTCACGCCCGGCGCCGAATACGGCTTCACGCACGGTGACGGCGGGCAGCGCGGCGTCGCCCGGGGCATACCATTTTCCTTGAATCATGGGCAAGAACTCCTTTTCGGCCTGCGGGCCGACCAAAGGGCTTTGCGATCGCCCTTTGGAAACCTTCGCGTATAACGCAAAAAACGGGGCTGCCGCGAAAACGGCAGTCCCACTGTTATCCGGCGATCAGGCCTTGCCGTCGCAGCCGAGGACGTCCACGATCTTATGATGGACCATGTCCTTCACGGCCTGGCGGGCAGGCTTCAGATACTGACGGGGATCAAAGTGGTCCGGATGCTCCATGAAGTACTTGCGGATGCTGGCGGTCATGGCAAGACGGATATCGGAGTCGATATTGATCTTGCAGACGGCGCTGCGCGCGGCCTGACGGAGCTGTTCTTCCGGAATGCCGATGGCACCGGGCATATTGCCGCCGAATTCATTGATCATGGCAACGAATTCCTGCGGAACGGAGCTGGCGCCGTGCAGAACGATGGGGAAGTTGGGCAGCTGCTTGGAGCACTCTTCCAGCACGTCGAACCGGAGCTGGGGCTTGGTGCCGGGCTTGAACTTGAAAGCGCCGTGGCTGGTGCCGATGGCGATGGCCAGAGAGTCGCAGCCGGTGCGGGTGGCGAAGTCAACCACTTCTTCGGGATGGGTGTACATGGCCTTGTCGGCATCGACGGAAACTTCGTCTTCCACGCCGGCGAGGGTGCCGAGCTCGGCTTCAACCACAACACCGTGGTCATGCGCGTATTCAACGACCTTGCGGGTCAGGGCGATATTCTCTTCATAGGGCTTGGAGGAGGCGTCGATCATGACGGAAGTGAAACCGCCGTCAATGCAGCTCTTGCACAGCTCGAAACTGTCGCCGTGGTCAAGATGCAGAGCGATCGGGATTTCAGGATTCTCTTCAGCGGCAGCCTGCACCAGCTTAACCAGATAATTGTGGTTGGCATAGGCGCGGGCACCCTTGGAAACCTGCAGGATGACGGGAGCCTTCAGCTCACCGGCGGCCTCAGTGATGCCCTGGATGATTTCCATGTTGTTGACATTGAAAGCGCCGACCGCGTAACCGCCGGCATAAGCCTTCGCGAACATTTCTTTCGTGGTAACGATAGCCATAGGAAAGACCTCCTTCATCTGTATCGGAAGGTATTATACCACAGCAGTTGATGAATGAAAAGAGATGATTGACAGGAAATTCACAATTATCCGTGAATGAGGGCCGCGCGGAAAGGTGTATGCAAACCGTGCGAAAAATGTTATAATCGGAAGGATAAACCGTGCAGAACGCGAAACGGAGTGATCATACGATGTACCGTATAACGCGCAGAAAAGCGCTTAACGATGATGTGACCCTGATGGAGATTGAAGCGCCGTGTGTGGCGGTGAAGGCCAGGCCGGGCCAGTTCATCATTTTCAGAATTGACGAGGAAGGTGAGCGGATTCCGCTGACGATCGCGGGAACAAACCCTGAAGCGGGTACGGTCACGATTGTTTTTCAGAAGGTGGGATACACAACCCGCAAGCTGGACACACTGCGTGAAAATGACTGCCTTTCCGACTTTGTGGGCCCGCTCGGCGAGCCGAGCCATACGGAAGGCATCCGCCGCGCGGCGGTGATCGGCGGCGGCCTCGGTGTCGCCATCGCGTGGCCGCAGGCGAAAGCGCTGCATGACGCGGGCGCCGAAACGGAGCTGATTGTCGGCTTCAGGAATGAAAAGCTGATTATCCTGCAGGATGAACTGGCGGACGCGTGCGACCGGCTGACCGTGATGACGGACGACGGATCGAACGGCCGGCGCGGCTTTGTGACTGACGCGCTGCGTGAACGCCTTGAGGCCGGCGCGGAATATGACGCCGTGATCGCGATCGGGCCGCTGCCGATGATGAAAGCGGTGTGCGAGCTGACACGCCCTTACGGCATCCGCACGATTGTATCCATGAACCCGGTGATGATAGACGGAACCGGCATGTGCGGCGGCTGCAGGCTGACCGTGGGAGGAGAGACAAAGTTTGCCTGCGTTGACGGGCCGGACTTTGACGGTCATCTGGTGGACTTTGATGAGGCGATCGCGCGCGGAAGAATGTTCAAACCGCAGGAACGCGAAGCCATGGAGAAGAAACACATCTGCAATCTGACGGGGGAGGTGCGCTGATATGCCGAATATGCGCGCGGATAAGAATCCGATGCCGATGCAGGACCCGGAGGAACGGATACACAATTTCGGTGAGGTAACGCTGGGCTACAGTGAAGAGGCCGCGATTGACGAGGCGCAGCGCTGCCTGCACTGCAAAAACGCCCCCTGCATGGCGGGATGCCCCGTGAATGTGCCGATACCGGATTTTATTGAACGCGTGAAGGCGGGTGACGCCGACGGCGCGCTCGCCGTCATACGCGCGCAGAACGCGCTGCCCGCGGTGTGCGGCCGCGTATGCCCGCAGGAAACACAGTGCGAAAGCCGCTGCGTGCGCGGCATTAAGGGCGAAAGCGTCGCCATCGGCCGGCTGGAACGCTGGGCGGCGGACCACGCTACGGGGAAAGCCGCTGCTACCGCGCCCACGGAAAAGAACGGGAAACGCGCCGCGATTGTGGGAAGCGGCCCCGCGTCCCTCACCTGTGCCGGCGAACTGGCGTCCGCCGGATGGGATGTAACGGTATACGAAGCGCTGCATACACCGGGCGGGGTGCTGATGTACGGCATTCCCGAATTCCGTCTGCCGAAGGATCTGGTGCGGAGCGAGATTGACAAAGTGCGTGCGATGGGTGTGAAGATCGAAACGAACACCGTGGTCGGGCGTACGGTGGATGTGGAGGAACTGCTGCGTGACGCGGATGCCGTATTCCTCGGCAGCGGCGCGGGGCTGCCCAATTTCCAGGGAATCCCCGGCGAAAGCCTGTGCGGCGTGTACTCGGCCAATGAGTTCCTGACGCGCATTAACCTGATGAAGGCATACACCTTCCCGAGGTACGATACGCCGATCCGTGTGGACGGGCGTGCCGTGATCATCGGCGGCGGCAATGTGGCGATGGACGCCGCGCGGTGCGCGCGCAGAATGGGCGCGGAGGTCACGATTGTATACCGGAGGAGCATGCAGGAAATGCCCGCCCGCCGGGAAGAGATTGAACACGCCATGGAAGAAGGCGTTGAGTTCCGCCTGCTGACCAACCCCACGGAAATCCTGGGGGATGAGAACGGCTTTGTAAAGGCGATACGCTGCATCCGCATGGAGCTCGGTGAGCCGGATGAGCGCGGACGCAGGCGGCCCGTACCCGTGCCCGGCAGTGAGGAGGATATTCCCGCCGGAACGGTGATTGTGGCGATCGGCAACAGCCCGAACCCGCTGCTGCGGAAGACCACGGCGGACCTGCCGACTGACGCGCGCGGACGCGTGATCGCGGATGAAAACGGGCGCACCGGCATGAAGAACGTGTATGCCGGCGGCGACGCCGTAACCGGAGCCGCGACGGTGATCCTGGCCATGGGCGCGGGCAAGCGCGCCGCGAAGGCGATCATTGAGGACCATCCCTGATTATTTGACAGCGTGAAAGCAAACCGCCGCGAGGACAGACGGGAATGAGGTGCTGAACGGATCATGTCCATGTTTTCTTTTGATGACCGCGCGTTCATGTTTGACATTACGCCGGTGGAGAACCAGTTTATTCTGGAATACCTGCCGGACGCGCCCGGGGATTATGTAAAGGTGTGGCTTTACGGGCTTATGCAGTGCTACCGCAGGGCGGATGACATGAACGCGGACTGCATGAGCCATGAACTGAATATGACCGTGGATGAGATCGCCAACGCGTTCCGCTACTGGGAGCGCCGCGGGCTTGTGCAGCGGATCAGCGACAAGCCGCCTTGCTACCGCTACATGAATGTGAAACAGCGCAACCTGTCCGTGACGGACACGGCGGACCCGGCTTACGAACGGTTTACGGAAAACCTGTATGCCGTGTTCAACAATGAACGGAGGCTGCACGGCGGCGAGATCGCGAAATGCTATGAGTGGGTGGAGGACAGCAAAATGCGCCTTCCGCCCGAAGTGGTGATCATGCTGCTGAAGCATATGGCTTCCATCAAGGGAAAAAACTTCACAATCGCGTCGGCTGAGCCGCTCGCGGTGAGGCTTGCCGAGGAGAACGCCAGAACCATTGAGGAAGCCGAAGCGGTGCTGTCCCGTGATAAAAAGAGCTTTGACGGATCGCGCAAAATACTGCGTATACTGGGCATGCGCCGTTTCCCGTCCGAAGCGGAGCAGAAACTGTATACCAAATGGAATACTGAATGGGGCTTTTCCCATGACGCCGTTGAGAAGGCGTGTGACGCGACAACCGGCGGATCGCCGACCTTCGCGTATCTGGACGGAATCCTTGACCGGATGCGCGGTGAAAACGGCCGCGTTATGACGGGTGAGGATGTAGAAAACGACATGAACCGGGCGGAACCGGTGCGCGAGTTCCTGCGCGTGCTGGGCAGCGGCAGGATGAGCCGCGAAACCCGGGCGCTGTATGAGGAAATGGCATCCGCGTGCCCGAAGGACCTGATAATGACCGCGGCTACGGAATGCGCGCGCAAGGGCGGATCGCCGGAGGATGTGAAGAAGCTGCTTGATTCCTGGATGAAAAAGGGAATCGGCACCAAAGAGGAAGCGGAGAAATATATCCGTCACTTTGAGGAGCAGACATCGTTTATCCGCGAACTGCACGCGCTGTGGGGCAGCCGCGAACGCGTTACGGTATCCGAACGGACGCTGACGGATAAATGGACGGGCGAATGGGGCTTCGGCAGGGAGCTGATTCTTAAAGCGGCGGAATACGCCGCGGACGCCGGAGCGCCGATGCCGTATCTGGACAAGATACTTGAGGGTTACCGGGAAAAGAACATCCGTACCGCCGAGGAGGCGGAGCGCGACCGGAAAACGGCCGGAAACAGAGAAGGCACGAAGCCGGGCAAGCCCGCGGGAAACGCGGGAAAGATCCTGCCCGCGCAGGATTTTGAACAGCGATCCTATAAGGACGATCCGGATGACCTGCTCCGGTTCATTAAGGAGATGAAGGCGACAGATGGCGACGCGTGAAATGATTCTGCGGCAGATTGATGACGAGTATCAGGCACGGCGCGAGAAAAATGAAGCGCTGACATTGCGGCGCCGTGAAGAGGCCGCGAAAACGTGCCCGGAGATCAGGCAACTGCTGGACAGGCGGCAGGAACTCATTTTCAGCAGCCTGCGCGGTATCCTGAACGGGGCTAACGCGGGCAATGATCTGGAGCAGCGTATGGCAGAAATAAACGCCGGCATCCGGAAACTGCTGAAAGCAAACGGCTTCGCGGAGGATTATCTGGAGCCTGTGTATACGTGCGCCGAATGCCTTGATACCGGGTATACGGGTGAGCAGATCAAGGAACCGTGCAAATGCCGCGCGCGGCGTTACAGTGAACTGACGCGCGCCCGGATGGAACAGCAGGAGACCGGCGAAAGCTTTGAAACCTTTGACGCTGAGCTGCTGCCTGATGAGAAGCTGCCCAAATACGGCCTTTCGCAGCGAGAGATTACAATGATGATCAAAGACCGCTGCGTGAAATGGTGCGATGAGTATCCGGACACAAAGTACAGGAATATCCTGCTGTACGGGCCGACGGGAACGGGAAAGACCTTCCTGATGAACGCCATCGCGCACAGGCTGCGCGCACAGGGGCATCAGGTGGTGAATGTGACCGCGTACCGCTTTCTGACCGTTGCCAGGGAAGCCTGGTTCAGCGGGATGACGGAGGAGATGGAGGAACTGCTGAACGCGGAAGTCCTCTGCCTGGACGATGTGGGTACCGAACCGCTGATGGCCAATGTGACCGTGGAGCAGATGTTCCTGCTGGTGAATGAACGGCTCAACAAAGGGCTGACAACAGTGATGTCCACCAATCTGGATACGGAAAAATTCCGCGAACGCTATTCGGAGCGTGTCGCCTCCCGCGTAACCGACAGCAGAAACTCGCTTGTGCTGCAGCTTACGGGGTGCGATCTGCGCAGAAAGGGCGGCAGAGCATGAGTACGATCCAGATGTATATCAGCAAGAAAAACTTCGACGTGCAGAAGGCACAGCGCTTTTTCAAGGAACGCAGAATTACCGTGCAGGAGCTGGACCTGAAGAAGCACAAGCCGGGCGAACGGGAGATCCGGGTCATGATCGCGGCATGCGGCATTGACGCGCTGATTGACCGTGAGGACAAAAAAGTAAAGGAACATCCGGCCTGCTACTATGACCGGGAAAGCCTGCTGATACCGGCGATCATGGAATGCCCGTGGCTGCTGAAGGCACCGGTCCTGCGCTGCGGGAACAAGGTGACCGTGGGCCTGTGCACCGAAGAATGGCTTAAATGGATTGAAGAATAACGCGAAGGGAGCACCGGATTATGCCCTGCACAACCATACTTGTCGGAAAAAACGCGACCAATGACGGTTCAACGATCATTTCACGCAATGATGACGGCGGATTCGAGGCCAAGCAGATACTGGCCGTGAGCCCCAAAAAGCAAAAGAAAACCTACAAAACAGTGATTTCCCACCTGACGGTGGAGCTGCCGGATGATCCGATGTGGTATACCGCCGCGCCGAATGTGACGCAGAAGAACGGTGTGTGGCCGGCCTGCGGCATCAATGAGGCGAATGTCGCGATGACGGCTACGGAAACGATCACATCCAACCCCCGTGTGATGGGCGCGGATCCGTTGGTGGTATATAAGCCCAAAGAGGGAAAACGGCAGGAAGTGCCGGGCGGTATCGGCGAGGAGGACCTTGTGACGCTGGTTCTGCCGTATATCAGAAGCGCGCGCGAAGGTGTGCTGCGGACCGGCAGCCTGCTGGAAAAGTACGGCACATATGAAGCGAACGGAATGGCTTTTTCCGATCAGGACGAAATATGGTGGCTGGAAACGATCGGCGGGCATCACTGGATCGCGCGGCGCGTACCGGATGACAGCGTGGTGATTATGCCGAACCAGTTCGGTTTGGACCGGTTTGACTTTGATGACGCGTACGGTGAAAAGCGGGAAAACCTCTGCTCGGCGGACCTGAAGGAGTTTACCGAAAAGTATTGCCTGTACACCGGGAAGGACGGCGTGTTCAATCCCCGGCTGGCATACGGCTCCCGCGCGGATTCCGACCATATCTACAATACGCCCCGCGCGTGGTATATGGCCCGCTATTTCCTGGAAAGAACCTACCGGTGGGACGGACCGGATGCCGACTATACGCCGGAAAGCAATGATATCCCGTGGACATTTGTACCTGAGAGAAAAGTGACGGTTGAGGATGTGCGCTACCTGCTCGGCTCCTACTATCAGGGAACGCCTTACGATCCGTATGACAAGACCGCCGCTTTCCACGGAAAGTACCGCACCATCGGCGTGCCGAACAGCGATGTGTGCGGAATTATGCAGATTCGCAACGGCGTGCCGGACGAACTGCGCGGTATTGAATGGATGAGCATGGGCGGCAGCGGATTTACCGCCTGTTTCCCGCTGTACGCGCGCGTGCGTGAAATGCCCGCGTATGTCAGCGCGACCACGGATACCGTGTCCACGGAACATATGTACTGGCACAGCCGGCTGATCGCCGCGCTGACGGACGCGCAGTATTTCAGCGCTTCCATCTATGATGAGCGGTATGTGAACGCCGTATGGAACAAAGGACGCGAGCTGCTGAATGAATATGACGCGAAGTTTATCGCGGAGGGTGACGCGGACCTGCTGACCGCGGCGAATAAAAAGATCACCGCCATGGTGAAAAAGGAATCCGACAAGGTGCTGAACAACGTGCTGAAAAACGCGTCCGAGCATATGAAGATTCGCTACCACAGAGGCGACAACTGACGGAGCGGCAGAGACCGTCTTATACTGTTTTCAGACAGAAAAGGAATACTTGTATGAGAATTGAAACGGAAAGACTGATTATTACCGAATTCACCCCCGATATGGCGCAGGTTGTGCAGGAGAATTCCGTGGATGAAGACAACAGACGGTTTGTTCCGGACGAAGTATGGGAAACCGTGGAAGAAGCCCGGGAAACACTGGCGTTTCTGATTTCGCAGTACGGCTCTTTTGAGGGGCCGCTTGTATATCCGGTTACCGTCAGGCAGACAGGGGATAACATCGGGTATGTTCAGTTATGCCCTGTGGATGACGGAAAATGGGAAATCGGATATCATATCGGAAAGAAGTATACAGGAAACGGATACGCCACCGAAGCCGTTAAGGCTTTTCTTCCGGTGATCGCGGAGCAGGCGGGGATTTCCGAGGTATACGGAATCTGCCTGGCTGAGAATACCGCGTCACAGGCGGTTTTGCGCAAATGCGGATTCACCGTCATCTTCAGCGGCATTGCCGGATATCAGGGGGAAGACCGGGAAGTGGTAAAGACTGTCTGGCGAGCCTGACAGACCCGGATCCGCCGGAAAGACAATATCACGGAAAACAGTAAAAAAGCCCGGACTCATTACGCGTGAGTCCGGGCTTTTGCATGCTGTGATGATTACTTGTCACCGAAGGAGATGCCGATGTTTTTCGCGGTGGTGATAAGCTGATGATCCGTGGGAACGGGCTTCGGCACGCCGGCGATGTCTTTCAGCTGATTGTGGACGATGGTGTTGCCCTGCAGCGCCACGGTGACGCCGAAGATGCCGTCACGGATCAGCTCCGCCGCGTGAACGCCGAACTGCGTGGACAGTACGCGGTCATACGCGCTGGGAGAACCGCCGCGCTGGATGTGACCGGGAACCACACTGCGTGCTTCCACACCGACCAGGTTGGTCAGCTCACGCGCGAGGAAAGCGCTGGAGGAGAAGTGCTCCGCGGCGCGCTTCGCTTCACGCTCTTTTTTCTTCAATTTCGCTTCTTCGGTCGTCATGGCGCCTTCCGCCACGGCGATGATTGTGAAGCCCTTGTTGCTTTCGGCACGCGCCTTTACAATCTTGGCTACGCTTTCCACCGTATAGGGGATTTCGGGAATCAGAATCACATCCGCGCCGCCGGCAACGCCGGAATACAGCGTCAGCCAGCCGGCCTTGTTGCCCATGATTTCAATGACCATGCAGCGACCGTGGCTCGCGGCTGTGGTATGGATGCGGTCAATCACTTCGGTGGCGATATCGTTGGCGGTGTGGAAACCGAAGGTGAAATCGGTTCCGTACAGGTCGTTATCGATCGTTTTCGGAAGACCGATCACGTTCAGCCCTTCCTCGCTGAGGAGGTTCGCCGTTTTATGCGTGCCGTTGCCGCCGAGGGTGACAAGGCAGTCCAGCTTCAGGTCACGGTAGGTCTTTTTCATGGCCGCGACCTTGTCAATATTGTCATCGCCGATCTTGCGCATATCACGGAACGGGGTACGGCTGGTGCCGAGAATTGTGCCGCCCAGCGTGAGAATGCCGGAAAACTGGCTGCGCTTCATCTCGGAATAGTCTCCGTCAATCAGGCCGCGATATCCGTCATGGATACCGATGATCTCAGCGTCAAACATTTCATAGGCGGCACGCGCGACACCGCGGATCGCCGCGTTCAAACCGGGGCAGTCACCGCCGCTGGTCAGAATACCGATACGTCTTTTCATTTTACGGTACACTTCCTTCCATCTTTCTATACATAATATTATACTCACACGTACCGCACGGCGCAATACATTTCATCGGTGGAGATTGACAACGGTATACGGAGCGGCTGTACAGTATTTAGAAAAATATCTGCTAAAAAGAGGAAATCGCGGATATTTTTCTAAATGTTCGGTTTTGTTCCTTTTCTTCTGAATATCAGTCATTCCTCGGGAATGCCCGAAAACATACATGCAAACAATCATGGACAGTATCTGTAGTGTACAGTGACAATGAACCATGGTTCGTATTGCTTGATAAACCGCTCCTTTTCGGCTATAATGATGAAAAATCAAAGCGGGAAGGGGGATATCCGGATGAGTACGATGACATACCGGCAGCTGCAGGAAGCCAAAGCTAACATGAAAATACGTGAGCTGGAAAAGGAACTGCCGCCGCTCGCGACAGATTTCCTGCGTTCCCTCGGCTCCTCATGCTCCTTCCTTACGGTGCGCGGCTACGCGTTTGACCTGCGTATCTTCTTCCGGTACCTTACGGCGGAGCAGGTGGATTTCTGCGACAAACAAACCTATGAGTTCGGCGTGGAGGATTTTGAGCGGCTGACGCTGCGCCACCTGGAAATGTACAATGAATACCTGAAGGTATATGTTGATCCGCGGTACAACGAGCCGGACGATGACCGCGCGGTGCCGAAGCTGATCCGCAACGAGAACGTGGGGCAGGCGAGAAAGCTGACCGCGGTCCGGTCCTTTTTCAAATATATGTATACGCACGGGTATATCTCCCAGAATGTGACGGAAAAGCTGCGGATGCCGAAGGTGCCGGAAAAGCCGGTGATCTATCTGGATAAGGATGAGATTGCCCGGATGATCGACGCGGTGAACACGGGGGAAGGGTTCTCAAAGCGGCAGCAGGCTTATCTGGAGCATACCAGAATCCGCGATCTCGCGGTGATTATGCTGATGCTGGGAACAGGCATCCGCGAAAGCGAGCTTGTGGCGATGAATGTGGATGATGTGGACCTGGAGCGTGAGGCGTTCATCGTAACGCGGAAGGGCGGAGATCAGGCGGTTCTGTATTTCAAGGGCTCCATCCGGGAAGCGCTGAGCGACTGGCTGGATATACGGGATACGATTGAAATTCTGCCGGGGCATGAGGACGCGCTGTTTATTTCCACACAGCGCAAAAGGCTGTCCGTACGCGCGGTGCAGGAGCTGGTGAAGAAGTACGCTTCCGTATCGGTCGCGTTCAACAAAAAGAAAATTTCGCCGCATAAGCTGCGGGCCAGCTACGCGACGAACCTGTATCAGAACACGGGCGATATTTTCAAGGTATCCAAGTCACTGGGCCACAAGAGTGTGACAACCACGAAGAAATACGTTTCCCAGGCCGAATCCAGCAGGGAACTGGCGGAAAATGTGGACTGGGTGTAATACGATAACAGTATGCCAAAAGGCGTCCGCGATTGAACCGCGGACGCCTTTTGAAGTTACACGGCTTTCTTTTGCTGAAGCAGAACCTGCCACAAGAGGGAGATCAGGGCATATGTCATTTGACTAAGTAAGTTGGAGTCTCAACTCCAGTTTATTCTGGCAAATCTCAAAGTCCAAATTAAAAGGGCCGCGACGCAAGTTACGGAAAACGAGCGTTTGCGGCCCGGAAAATCCGGATTTCATTATAGGCTCATTACCTGCTTTGTCAATGATTCCCGCAATCCGGGCACAGGGTTGCGATATTCGTTTCCGGTATGAAGAAGAATCACGCGTACTGACGCCGGCACGGTTTCAATATTGCTTCTGAAATGGTATAATGGGATTGAAAGATCATAACGGAGAAGATTTATGGAAATCAAAGAACAGAGATTGACCGCGGAAGATTATATCGAATTCCTGAAAAGAACAGACCTGGGCAGTCAGTATCCCAAAGAACGGTTCCGGGAACGAATTGAAAAGCTGGTCAGAACCGCGTCGGTCAGCCTTGTGGCGCGGGAAGACGGAAAGACGGTCGGCGTCCTTTTCGCCCTGACGGATTTCGCCTACTGGCTGTTTGTGACCGACCTGGGTGTGGACCGGGAATACACCGGACGCGGTATCGGACGGGCCCTGATGAAGAAGGCGCATGAGATCGCCGGAGGCGAAAAGGACGTGGCGATTTATCTGGTGGCCAATGAAAACGCGATCCCGTTTTATGAAAAGCTAGGTATGAAGCCCGCCGATGATGTGATGCAGTACAATCATGTCGAATGGACCGGGTTTACCGTTGAATAATCACGCGGACAGGATGAAGAGAAAAGGCTTATCAATCAAAATGCTGAAGAAATACCTGCCAAAGCTGAAACTGACGAACTGTATGATGATCGCTGTCGGGAACGTGATCCTGGCATTCGGATTGTATCAGATCCATGCCCGGACACATGTGACCGAAGGCGGTGTGCTGGGAATGACTCTGCTGCTGAAGCAATGGTTTGATATATCACCCGCGTACAGCGGATTTGTGATGGACCTGATCTGCTACGCGATCGGGTTGAAAACACTCGGAAAGGATTTTCTGGGGTACTCAGTTGTCGCCAGCTTCATTTTTTCACTGACGTACCGTATCTGTGAATTTTTTCCGCCGCTCTGGCCTGAATTGTATCAGGCGCCGGCCGCGGCCGCGCTGCTGGGCGCGCTGTTTGTCGGCGTCGGAGTCGGGATCAGCGTCCGGGCGGGAGGAGCCACCGGCGGTGATGACGCGCTGGCGATGTCCCTCGCGAAGATTACAAAGAAAGAGATCCAGTGGATGTATCTGATCACCGATCTGGCTGTTCTGGCACTTTCACTGACGTATATCCCGCTGAACAGGATTGTATGGTCTCTGGTCACTGTTGTCCTTTCGGGACAGATTATCGGCCGGTTCCAGAAAATGGGGAGGCAGCAGAATACAGAGGTTTCAGGGACAGCGGAATCAAAAAGAGAGTGAAAAGCCGCGGGAAACAGCGGATCACTCTCTTTTTCAATGTTTCACACAGGCAGGGCTTTCGGATTCCGGCTTGCGCGATAACTCCGGTATATTTGCCGGCGGATTCAGAAACAGCCGGCTGTGCTCAGCGGAACAGCAGCACCGCGCCGGCGATGAGCAGCGCGATCTGCAGTACCAGAAAGAGCGGGAAAAACACTTTGAAGTACCAGTGTTTTGTTTTGTGCCGCAGCAGTTTCATGCCGAGCACACCGCCGAGCCCGCCGAAGCATGCCGCGGCGATGAACAGCGTGCTTTCGCGTATACGCCAGGCACCTTTCTTCGCGCGTTCTTTATCAAGCTTCATCAGAGTGAATGAGACAATGTTGGCGATAACCAGAACAGCCGCCGCGATCGCGACAATCAGACCTTTATCCATACGTACAGCCCTTTCATAATCCGGATTTGGCGGAACTTTTATGATTATAGCAGACAGGCTCCGTTGACGCAACACCGGCAGGGAAGGGCAGCCCGGGGATGAAAACGCCGTTTGCGCGAAAGCGACGAATCTGCTAATATAGAAAACAGAAATTGAGGAGATTAATACAATATTGTATGGGAGATGAACGGTATGGATCGTAAGGACCGGATCAGGGGATGCATGATCGGCGGAGCGGCAGGGGATGCTTTGGGTTATCCTGTGGAATTCCTGAGTGAATCGCGGATCTTTTCAAAATACGGTCAGGGCGGGATTGAGAATTATGAACCCGATCCGGTTTCCGGCCGTGCCCTGATTTCAGATGATACCCAGATGGCTCTGTTTACGGCAAACGGTTTGCTGCTCGGCCTGTACAGAGCTGTACGCGACGGCGCCGCGGAATATCCGCGGAAGTATGTGTTGCTTGCATACGGGGACTGGCTGCTTACGCAGCGGCAACGGTATACGGCGCTGCCCGCGACCGCGGACGGGGCGGGGAAACGGTATTCCTGGCTGATGGACATACCGGAGCTGTACAGCGCGCGCGCTCCGGGGAACACCTGCCTTTCAGCCCTGGAACGCAAAGACGGGTATTCCGTTCAGGATCTGGATTATGTGAAAGCACAAATAAACGGCAGTAAAGGATGCGGCGGTATTATGCGCACCGCGCCTGTCGCGCTGATTTACGGGGATAAACAAGCTGAGATAACGGATATGGAGGCGGCTCAGATTGCCGCGCTGACGCACGGCCATCCGCTGGGATTCCTGCCGTCGGCGGTTCTGAATCATATGTTGAGCCGGATCGTATACGGAGACCGTGACACGGATCTGAAGACGATTGTGATCGAGTCAAGGGACGCGGTATGCAAACAGTTCGCGAAGACAGCGTATATTGATGAACTGCGGAGGATAATCGACAGGGCAGTCGCGTTATCGGAAAATGATGATTGTGATCTGGAAAATATCCGCAGGCTCGGGCAGGGCTGGGTCGCGGAGGAGACACTGGCGATCGCCGTTTACTGCAGCCTGCGGCATGAATATGAATTCTCGGAGGGAATCATTGCCGCGGTCAACCACTCCGGCGACAGTGACTCAACCGGGGCGGTGACCGGAAATATCCTCGGTGCAATTTGCGGTTATGAGGCAATTGATGAAAAATGGAAGCGCAGTCTGGAATTGCGGGATGTTATTCTGGAAATGGCGGACGATCTGAACAATATTCATTCCGTTGACGGTGACTTCCCGGATCCGGAATGGGTACGCAAGTATGAACGGATGCGTTCCAAATAACGCGGAAGAGGCGGAGATGAGACAATGATCATTACCGTGGACCCGAACGGAAACGGGGACTGCATGACCCTGCAGGCGGCGGTTGACACGATCGCGCCGGGCGAGCATGAACCGAATGTGATCCGGGTGATGCCGGGCACGTACCGTGAGAAGGTTGTGGTTGACAGGGACAATATCGTAATCGCGGGAACCGACCGCGACGCTACCGTGCTGGTATGGAACGGATGCGCCATGGACCCGGATGAAAACGGCAACCCGAAGGGAACATTCCTGTCCTACACGATGCTGATTACCGGCCGCAACGTGACTTTGGAGAACATCACGGTGGCCAACGACGCGGGTGACGGCAGGAATGTCGGCCAGGCGATTGCCGTGTACGCGTCCGGAGACAGGGGCATTTTCCGGAATGTGAGGATGCAGGCACATCAGGATACGCTGTATTGCGGGCCTGTGAACGAGCCTGTGTGCAGGGACGCGTTACCGAGGCGTATTTTCCCGCAGACGGAACAGGCCAACCTCGGTAACAGCCCTGAAACCTACGGCCGGCTGTATTTCGATCACTGCCTGATCGCGGGGGATGTGGACTTTATTTTTGGCTCCTACCGCTGCTGGTTTGAAGCGTGCGAGCTGTTTATGAACAGCCGCGGCGGATGGTATACGGCGGCCAATACACCTGAGAAACAGAAGTACGGATTTGTGTTCAGCCGTTGCCTGCTGACAGGAGCGTGTGAAGCGGGCGCGGGAAGCCTCGGACGCCCGTGGCGGGCCTTCGCGCGGACGGTGTTCCTGAACTGCGGGATGGATGAGCATGTTTCTCCGTCGGGCTTCAGCGACTGGGCAGGCGGGGCCGGGGTAACGGAGCGGTACGGTGAATACGGATCAACCGGGGCGGGAGCCTGCGCGGAAACAAGGCATCCCGCGCAAAAACGCATAACGGCGGAGGAAGCGTCACGCTACAGTGTATATGAGGTGCTGGGCGGCTATGACGACTGGGATCCCGGCGCGGAGCGCCGGGCGTAAAAGGTGTCGGGTGTGGAAGATTATGTTTTTCAGTCTGCTTCAGATTGCATTTATAAAATCTCCGTACACCCGTTGACAGCACCTCCGCATGTGATATAGTAAAGTAAATTATAGCAACTGCATAGGAGGTCTTGCCATGAACAGGAATCGCGTAAGGTCCATCACCGCTCTGGTACTGGCGCTGTGCGTATTATGCTCAGCCTCTGTATCCTTTGCCCTTGTGTCCAATACCGAAAGGCAGTCCATCGCCAAAAAGATCTGCGGATACGCCGTCGGTCAGTGGGTTCTTGCCGTCAATGACGGAATCGTCCGCGACCAGCCGGACGGAAACGCGACTTATATCGGCAAGCTGACTTCCGGTATGTTCTATGAGATCCTTGATTATGCCGTCGCGTCCGAGACTGACAACATCTGGTACAAAGTCGAATACGCCTATGACTGTTACGGCTGGACGGCAGCTTTCCAGTTTGCGACGGAAGAGCTTTCGTCATCATCCACCGCACAGAACTACTTTAAGCAGGGTGATTATGTATCCCACAAAAACCTTTCCAACACGGAACGTCAGTCCTACGCGAAACGGATCGGAGAGCGTGCCGTCGGTCAGTGGGCATACGCGCTCAGCGACGGGCGTGTCCGTGAGCAGCCGGACGAAAACGCCGCCTATATCGGCAAGATCACCGAGGGATACTATTACAGGATCCTCAATTATGCCGTCGCGTCGCTGACGAACAACATCTGGTATTGGGTCGAATATGCCGATTACACTTTCGGTTGGGTAGCCGCGTTCGCGTTCGCGACAGAGGACCTGACCTGGTGACGGGAGTGCGATCCTTACAGCAAATGAAAACGATCACGGGGCGGATCAGATCGATCTGCCCCGTTTCATTTCTGACAAAATACGCGTTTTCGCCATAACGCCGTTCAGACACGCGAGTCTTTCGCTGCCGGTAAAGCCGACATGATTTATTTGCTTCGCAGATTCATGGGCTCTCTTTGTGATCTCTCAAAAGTGACTTTCTGACCAAAACTCCGTAACAACTTGACACGGTCCATGACAGATCCGGTGTTGGAATTCTCAATGACTTGTGATATACTGAAAATAAAGAAACCGGAACTGAAACAACAAACGACGCAAATGAAGGACTGGAGGCTGTTTATGAAAAAGCGCATATGGATTTATTGTCTCGCTGTTATGCTGCTGATGATCCTGCCGTTTTCCGTAAATGCGGAAATAACGGGTCCCTGCGGCGAAAATGCGATGTGGAAATATGACAATGAACACACACAAATCATGACGATCAGCGGTACAGGGGAGATCCGTGAATTGGATCTTTATGAGCAATTCCTGGGCCGGAGTTGGGTTTCGGATGAAGTATACATCGAACCCAAAGCCATTATTATAGAAGACGGCATTACCGGTATCGGCGATGGCGTTTTCTCTGAATTCCTGCCAGCAACCTCGGTCACGATTCCGAACAGCGTTGTTGATATCGTTGGAAATCCGTTCTCTGGCTGCACTTGCCTGGAAAATGTCATTATATCTCCGGATCATCCCGTGTTTGAAATGATAGACGGTGTTTTGTTCAGTAAAACGGATAAACGGCTTATTGCTTATCCGGCCGGCCTCACTGCGGAAACATACCGGATCCCGGATGGCACACGATCAATTGGCGATCGTGCTTTTTCCGATTGTAAAATGCTGCACTCAATTACAATTCCGGACAGCGTTATTAATATCGGGGGGAATCCGTTCATTAATTGCAATCATCTGAACAGCATCATTATATCTCCGGAACATCCCATGTTTGAAATGATAGACGGTGTTTTGTTCAGTAAAACGGATAAACGGCTTATTGCTTATCCGGCCATTCTCACCACGGAAACATACCAGGTTCCGGATGGTACTCAGTTGATCGGAGATCATGCTTTCTCTGGTTGTGAGCTTACCACAATCACGATACCGGACGGCGTAACCAGTATCGGCAACGAAGCTTTCTATTGGTGCAGTAGTCTGACCTCGATCACGATACCGGACAGTGTTACAAGCATCGGCGATGGAGCTTTCTCTTCTTGCATGAGCCTGAAATCGGTCACGATACCGGACGGCGTTGTTGACATTGGTTTTTATGGGTGCAGTTCATTGGAAAGAATAACGGTATCTCCGGATCATCCTGTGTTTGAAACGATAGACGGTGTTTTGTTCAGCAAAACGGATAAAAGGCTGATCCTGTATCCGGGCGGTCGCACTGCGGAGACATACCGGATCCCGGATGGCACCCGATCGATCGGCGATGCAGCTTTCTCTGATTGCAGGAACCTGACCTCGGTCACGATACCGGACGGCGTAATCAGTATCGGTGATGCAGCTTTCTCTGATTGCAGGAACCTGACCTCGGTCACGATACCGGACAGCGTTACAAGTATCGGCAAGAGCGCTTTCTCTTCTTGCGATGCCTTAACCTCGGTCACGATACCGGACAGCGTTACAAGTATCGGCGATGAAGCTTTCTCTTTTTGCTGGAACCTGACCTCGGTCACGATACTGCACGGTGTTACTTCCATTAGCGATCACGCTTTCTCTTTTTGCTGGAACCTGACCTCGGTCACGATACCGGACAGTGTTATAACTATTGGCGAAGGCGCTTTTGACGGTTGTAACCTTACCACGATCACAATACCGGACAGCGTTACAAGTATCGGCGATGGCGCTTTCTCTTGTTGTAGACTTACCACAATCACGATACCGGACAGTGTTACAAGTATCGGCGATTACGCTTTCTGTAATTGCGATGGCTTAACCTCGATCACGATACCGGACAGCGTAACCAGTATCGGCTATGGAGCTTTCTGTGGTTGCTATGCCTTAACCTCGGTCACGATATCGGACGGTGTTACAAGCATCGGCGATGGAGCTTTCTCTTATTGCAAGAGCCTGAAATCGGTCACGATACCGGATAGTGTTGTTGACATTGGCACGAATCCATTTGTTGGGTGCAGTTCATTGGAAAGAATAACGGTATCTCCGGATCATCCTGTGTTTGAAACGATAGACGGTGTTTTGTTCAGCAAAACGGATAAAAGGCTGATCCTGTATCCGGGCGGTCGCACTGCGGAGACATACCGGATCCCGGATGGCACCCGATCGATCGGCGATGAAGCTTTCTCTTCTTGCGATGCCTTAACCTCGATCACGATACCGG
>JAKSQH010000038.1 GCA_024404245.1 Clostridia bacterium | reverse complement strand
GGTTCGAGCTCGATGTCGGAAAGATCGCCGACAAGGCGGTCGATCTGGGCAAGAAAGTATGGAGCAAACTCAAGTTCTGGTAAGAAACAGCGAATAACAATGAAACACGAACAACATACCGCGGGACCGGATCTTCTGAAGATCCGGTCCCGATTTTTTTCAACTACAGGTTCAATGACATACGGTGAACGGTGTGATATTCTCTGTGCACCCGTTAACGCGCGTGATGAGTGAGCGTGAACGGAAGGAATGATTGACCGGTGCGAAGGGGGTGACAGCAACGGACGCTAAACAGACGGTTCCTCTGGAGAAACAGAGCAAGAAGGCACGGCGCGCGTTTTTCGCTTCCAGAAGGAATGACTGGAACGGTGTGAACCCTGTGACCAAAGTGATCCCGGACAAAAGAAAGAAGATGCTCCGGGAAAAACATTGTGAGAATGAAGGAGAATGAAGCTTATGAATACCGTGATGAAAGCAATGCCCGCGGATGTGCCGTATGTACCGCAGATCCCTGAAGCCGTGAGAACGATTATTGTGAGACAGAACCCGGGACTGCCGATGCCGGATCTGGTGAGCTACTATGTGCTGGAAAATGACAGGAAACTGTATCTGGACGGCGATGTCGATAACAATATCCTGAACCAGCAGAGAATGATTCTGCGGTGGAACATGGAGGATGCCGGCAAGCCGGAGGAGGAACGCAGGCCGATTTACCTGTATATCTTTTCCACCGGCGGGGATGTGGATGTGATGTGGAGCCTTGTGGATGCCATTGAGACGAGTGAGACACCGGTGTATACCGTGAATATGGGGGTCGCGGCTTCGGCAGCCGGCATTATCTATCTTGCCGGCCACAAGCGCTTTATGATGCCGCGCAGCCGGCTGGTGATTCATGAGGGCTCCGCGTGCATGGCGGGTGATGCCGTGAAGGTCATGGACGCCAGTGAAAGCTACAAGCGCATGATCCGGCAGATGAAGGATTACATTATCTCCAAAACGAAAATCAGCTCCGCGACGCTCAACCGTCAGCGCTGCCATGACTGGGAGCTGGACGCGACTTATTGCCTTGAGCACGGCGCGTGCGAGAAGGTAGTGAACAGCATTGCCGATGTGCTGTAAACGCTCAAGCGGCATACAGCGGGGCCGGATCTGAGAATCCGGTCCTTTTTCATGTTGCGCACGGAAAAACGCGGCCGGTTGCGCCGGATAACGGAATGACGGTAAACAACAAAATCGGCAAAAAAAAAGAGAGCCGTCAGGCTCGGAAGCCGGCTCCGCGGTATTGCCGGCTGTGACGATGAGGATGGAATCCATGGGTACACCCAGCAGCATGCTGAGAGCAAGCAGGTTGTCCACCGTGGGAAGGCTGACCCCGTTCTGCCATTTGTAGATGGCCTGAGGCGCCTCAAACCCGAAGTAGTTCTGCATGTCCCGGACGGTGAGCCCGCGCTCGGTGCGCAGCTGTGCGATGCGTTTTCCCGTGGCTTCCAGGTTGATGGTCGGAAAGTGTTTCATTTCCATCGCATTTCCCTCCGTATTCGGTTGGTCGGTCGGATAAACTCATCGGGGAAGCGGATTATATCAGATGCCGGTTGATCGCGCAATAGCTTTTAAAAGATTTTTGAATTTTTTTACGGTGTGAGAAAAAAAGACTCATAACTCATACCGGAACCGGGCAATGTGTCGGATCCTACCCGTGTACATACGCCTGAAACTGTTGGTAACAGTAGACTTTATGTAGCGTATGTGGTAAAATAAACAAAGCAGTGTGTCCGGAAAATGATGCACGTGATATATGATCAAACCTCATTTTGATGACAAAACGGATGCAACATAAATCACTTTATTTGAAAACGTAATTCTGTATACATAAGGAGCTGTTATTATGAGCAAATTTATCATTGCCTGTCCTGTATGCCACAACTATGCCGAGGCAAGCACCGGCTTTTTTGCGAGCAAACATATTCGCTGTGCCTGCGGCAACGTGATCAATGTGAAAACAGACAGGATGGCAACAAAAAACTGTCCGTCCTGCGGAAATGTTGTGGTTTACGATCAGGCTGACGGCACGGACGCGAAATGCCCGGTCTGCCACGCGCAGCTGGTGACAGACGCCGGCTTCAGCAATCTGGTCCATTTCCGCTGCGTTACCTGCGGATGTCAGCTGCAGGCTGAGAAAGGCGCTTCCTTCATCACCTGCCCGGTATGTGATACCGTGGCTGACGTGCAGGCTGAAATCAAGAAGGCTGAAGTGCGCGACGCGGCGATACCCGCTGTTATCAGGTATGAGGGTGACAACCAGACCTTCGTGTGGAAACATCCCATGACGGATTTTGTCACCGGCAGTCAGCTGATTGTGCATGAAAGCCAGGAAGGTATCTTCTTCCGTAACGGTGAAGCGCTGGATTCCTTCGGTCCCGGTCGCTACACGCTGGAGACCGGCGTTATGCCGAAAATGAACAGCCTGTACCCGCTGCCGGTGCAGGGTCAGCCCTTCCATGCTGAAGTATACTTTGTTAATCTGGCTACCCAGATGGGCATCAAATGGGGCACCAACAGCAAGGTCGGCATGTTTGACCCCGCCAGCGGCCTGCATGTGGAACTGGGCGCCAGCGGCAGCTTCAACCTGCGCGTAACCGACGCGCGTAAGCTGCTCATCAAACTGGTGGGCACTACCGGAAGCCTGAGCCGGACTGATCTGTTCAGTGAAAGCAGCCTGACTGTCGGCACGGGTAATGTGGAAATTACCGTGAAGAGCGCGGGCGGCTATTTCCGCACCATGGTGATGACCAAGGTGAAGGCCAATCTGGCGAAAATCATCAAGACCAACAACATCAGCGTGCTGGAACTGGATGAGCATATTGACATGATCAGCGAAGGCCTGAGGGAAGCCATCAACCCCGAACTGGCGGAGTATGGCCTGACCATGCCTGAGTTCTATATCAGCAATATCGTAATCCCTGATGACGATCCCAACTTCCGCCGCATGAAACAGCAGTACGCTGACAGATTCCTGAAGGTGCGTGAGGAAGAAATCAAAAAGGCTGAAGCAGAAGCCGCCTTCGAACGCAAAGCCGTGGAAGCGCAGACCGAAGCACGCATGAAAGTGATCGGCGCGCAGGGTGAGGCGGATGTCACCCGTATCAAAGCGCAGGCTGACGCGGAGGCGTACCGTATGCAGGCGGAAGCCGAAGCCATGGAAATGAAGATGAAGGGCTATACCTATCAGCAGGAAACCGCCCGCCAGGTAGGCATCGAGGCCATGAAGAACGGCGGAGCCGCCGGCGGCGTCAGCGGCATGACCGGTGAGATGATGCAGATGGGTGTGGGACTCGGTGTGATGGGCAGCGTGATCGGCATGACGAAGGACGCTGTCAGCCCTGTGGTTAATCAGACGGGTCAGACGATGCAACAGGCGGCTGCGGTCACCGGTTGGGACTGCGCCTGCGGGCAGAAGAATATCATGAGTAAATTCTGCCCGGAATGCGGCAACAGAAAACCGGAACCCGCTGCACCTGCCGGCTGGAACTGTTCCTGCGGCGCATGCAACATTACCAGTAAGTTCTGCCCGGAATGCGGCGCGAAGAAGCCTGAACCGGCAACCTGGGACTGCTCCTGCGGATGCAGGGGAATTACCAGCAAGTTCTGCCCTGAGTGCGGCGCGAAGCGGCCTGAGTAAGGAGGATGACAGCAATGAAACTGACAAAACACGCGTGGATCCTTTGGGGAATTTCTCTTGTTGTTTTTCTTATCCTGGCCTTTCTGATTCCGTTCGCACATACCGGCACATTCTGGTTCGCTTTCGGCGCGACGCTGATCATGTTCGGTGTAACGGTATTCGTATTCGCGCGCGCGTTCAGAAAGGACGAAACGCCGGAAAGCAAACTGCTCGGCTGGCCCATTTTCAAGGTGGGTTATGTGGCCCTGATTGTGCAGATCATTGTCGGTTTCGCGCTGATGGGTATCGCTTTCCTGTGCCCTGTATGGGCAGCCGTGATCGCGGAAGTGATTGTGTTCGCGGTAACAGGCTTCTGCCTGACGGTAAAGGATGCCGCGCGTGATGCGGTGACCGCGGCGGAAGTCAAGGTTACAGACAACACCGCCGCGTGGAAAGCGATCCGTGCCCGCGCGAACGCCATCGCGGCCGAAACCGGTCATCCGGATATCAAAAAGCTTGCTGAAGAGATCCGGTATGCTGATCCTACGCCCACCGGTATGGACGGCGAGATCGCGCAGATGCTGGAGACACTGAGCAGCTACGCGGACGCGGCTAACATCAGGAAGGCATTGGCAATGATGGAACAACGCAAGGCACTGGCGAAGGATAGCAAGCTGAAAAAGTAACTCCGGTTTGAATTGGAAATAAGTGGATGTGTACATATAAACTTGGAAACATTAACTGACTTGACAACGATTGTCAGCTTTATCGCCGGAGTGGGTTCTTTCCGGTGGGGACGTTATAGAACACTGGCTGAAAATTCAAGAGAAAAGGATTATAAAGCACAGTACATAGAAGCACGTGCCGGAATCGCCCGAATAGAACATTTTTGCGTTGGGGTAAAAAAAGAACTTATCATAATAAATCCGCATTTGAACTTGGCGGTGTATATCTCAATAAAGCCATATATAGACGAATTCTTCCCATCATAGATGCATCAGACTGCCACTCTCAATTCAGCAACTACAGCAATATCAGATGGATGATGAGGCAACTTGAGCAGATTGAGGAGAAGAAAAGGAGGCATATAAAGAAATGATCATCAAGTGTAAAATGTGCGGCGGGGACCTGGAATTCCAGCCCGGAGTGACTTACGGAACTTGCGAATTCTGCGGCAGTACATCGACTATTCCGCAGGCGGAGGACGAAAACAAGCTGAACCGCTACAACCGTGCCAACCATTTCCGTCGTCAGTGCGAGTTCGACAAGGCTGTAACTGCCTATGAGAAGTTGCTGGAGCAGGATGATACCGATGCCGAAGCCCACTGGGGCGCGGTCATCAGCCGTTACGGCATTGAGTATGTGGAGGATCCCGCCACCGGGAAGCGTATCCCCACCTGCCACCGTGTGCAGGTGGCGTCCATTCTGGCGGACGCGGATTATCTGGCCGCTGTAGAGTACGCGCCGGATGCCGCGTCCCGTGACCTGTACAAGCAGCAGGCCGCCGAGATTGCCGAGATCCAGAAGGGCATACTGGCTATCTCCAATAACGAAAAACCATATGATGTTTTTATCTGCTACAAGGAAACAGATGAAAACGGTCAGCGCACACATGACAGCCAATGGGCACAGGATGTGTACTACGGTCTGACTGAGCAGGGCTACAAGGTGTTCTTCAGCCGTATCACGCTGGAGGATAAGCTTGGTCAGCAGTATGAGCCGTATATCTTTGCCGCTCTGAACAGCGCCAAGGTCATGGTGGTTATCGGCAGTAAGCCGGAATATTTCAACGCTGTTTGGGTAAAGAATGAATGGAGTCGCTACCTTGCCCTGATGGCGAAGGACCGCAAGCGCTTACTTATTCCATGCTATCGCGGTATGGACCCGTATGATCTGCCGGAAGAGTTATCCAGCCTGCAGAGCCAGGACATGAGCAAGATCGGCTTTATGCAGGATCTGCTTCGCGGAGTCAAGAAGGTGCTGGACGCGGATAAGAAGCCGGAACAGCCAAAGGTGATACAGCAGGCTGCGCAGTCAGCCTCCGCGTCAGCCGGCAATACCGCGCCTTTGCTGCGCCGTGCCTTCATGTTTCTGGAAGACGGAGACTGGCGGAGCGCGGATGAATACTGCGAAAAAGTGCTGGATCTGGAGCCTGAAAACGGCCGCGCGTATCTGGGCAAGCTGATGGCTGAACTGAAAGTAAGAAATGAGAATTCGCTTGATCAACTGCCGGAACCGTTCGACAGAATGAATAATTACAATAAGGCCATACGCTATGGCGATGCCGGACTGCAGCAGAAGCTGAAAGCAGATATCAGGACAATCAACGAACGAAATGAACACAAACGTCAGTCCGGGATTTTTGCCGACGCGAAAAAACAGCTCGATAATGCTTCCACCGTTTCGGATTGTGTCTCTGCAAGAAAATCATTCGAGTCCATCCCGGCCTTTGACGGTGTCAGCGCGATGCTGAAGAAATGTGACGAGAAGGCGGAAACAATCCGTAACAGCCTGTATACGAACGCTGTCAATGCGATGAAGGCCGCGGGTGATTCCAGCAACAAATGGGATGAAGCCCGGAAGAGGCTGGCGGAACATGAACTGAACAACTACCGCGATGTGGACGAGCTGCGCACGCAGGCCGCAAAGCGCTATGATGAATGCCTGGCTGCCGAAAAGGAAGCGCAACGCAGGAAAGATGAAAAAGCACGCAGAGAAGCGGAGGCGGCAGCGGCCAGAAAAAAACGCAATACGGTTCTGGGCATTCTCGCCGCTATTATCGCGATTGCTGTATTCGTTGTAGTGACAAATGTGATTATTCCGGGCAACAAGTACAAAGCAGCGGAGCAACTCAGAAATGACGGTAAGTACGCGGAGGCAGTTGCCGTGTTTACGGAGCTTGGTACATATAAAGATGCGGCTATTCAGATTGGTGCAACCTATTATGCTGAAGGTGAAGCGAAACGTGAAGCACAGGATTGGGCAGGTGCAGTAACGGCCTTTACAAATGCCGGAAGCTACAGCGATGCTGTTACACAGATCGGTGTAACCTACTATGCGGAAGGTGAAGCGAAACGTGAAGCACAGGAATGGGCAGGAGCAGTAACGGCCTTTACAAATGCCGGAAGCTACAGCGATGCTGTTACACAAATCGGAGCAACCTACTATGCTGAAGGTGAAGCGAAACGTACAGCACAGGAATGGGCAGGAGCAGTAACGGCTTTCACAAATGCTGGAAGCTACAGCGATGCTGTTACACAAATCGGAGCAACCTACTATGCTGAAGGTGAAGCGAAACGTACAGCACAGGAATGGGCAGGAGCAGTAACGGCTTTCACAAATGCCGGAAGCTACAGCGACGCTGTTACACAAATCACAGAAACCTATTATCAGCGTGCGCAGGCCCTGAAAGAGAAATGTGATTATGCCGGTGCTGCAGCAATCTTTACAACCATCAAAGGCTATAAGGATGTTGACAAACTGCTTACAAATGACGAAAATATCGCAGCAGCAGCAGCAGCAGCAAGGGACCCTTTCACCAAAGTAGGCAACATTGTAACCTATGGTCATTATGAGCAGGATAACAACACAGGCAATGGTAAAGAAGCGATTGAATGGATCGTGCTGAAATATGACAGTACAACTGGACGGTCTCTGCTGCTGAGTCAGTACGGCCTTGATGAGCATCGTTTTGATGCAAGCGAGTATCAGGGTTGGGACAAGAGTGAAATTCGAGGATGGCTGAACAGCACATTCCTGAACAACGCATTCACCGCCAAGGAACAGGAAGGAGTTTCAACCACGACTGTTAGAACAGGTAATAATGCAGAGTGGGTAGCATTTGTCAAAAAGTATGGTTTGAGTTACACTTCAATGGATGGCGGCGCAGATACACAGGATAAAGTTTTCCTTCTCAGTCTCGAGGAAGCTATGGAATATGGTGGATACAGCACATTGGCTGACTTCTATAACAATGGCAAGGATAAGATGAAAGCTATACCAACAAAGTATGCAATAACTCAGGGTGCATATCAGAGTGACAGCGAAAAGCTGAACGGCACAGGGTGCTGCTGGTGGTGGCTGCGTTCGCCTGGCGCTCACAGTATCTACGCGTCCCGCGTCCACAGCAGCGGTAGCCTCGACGACTTCAACGTGAACCGCGCAAGCGGTTCTGTTCGGCCAGCATTCTGGCTTAATCTGGACTCTGCAGACATCTATTAATTGCAGTGGAGCGAAGCGGAACGGAATCTTTTAACCTGAGGGAGCGAAGCGACCGATAATCTTCCGCCTCCGCAGAGGCGGCCCTTGTTGGGGACAGGCAGAGTTGGATAGTTGGGGCATGTCGAATTATTCTGTCTGCCCCGCAGGGACAGCTTGATTCGCCCGAAGGGCGACGACAATTTTGAATTTTATTCTTATCCATCCTGACAAAGCGTATCTTACGGAAATACTGCACGGGATGGAGACGATCCTCCAAAGGTTGTGCCTTTCATTCAACAGCAAGACACAGGTGTTCCCCATCAGCCATGGCGTGGAATACCTTGGATGGCGGTTTTGTCTGACGGAAAACGGCGCGGTGATACGGCGGCTCAGAAAGCACAGCAAGATCCGTTGGAAGCGTCGCTTACGGAAATTGAAAGTATTATACGCGGAAGGCAGTATCGACCTGGCAAAAATAACGGAAAGCACGCGGAGTTTTGCCAATCATATGAGCTACGGGAATACGTGGAAAATGTATCATAAAGAAATGAGCGGATTTGTTCTTCAGAAGAACAGCCAAGAGAATTCCTGACGCGACCGGCGATCCAGTTCCGGCCGCGTTTTTCAATTGCCGGTGCCGGTTGACACCGATATTCACTTCCTGTAAAAGTAAAGGCTTA
Organism: Clostridia bacterium; assembly: GCA_024404245.1. Lineage (GTDB taxonomy): Bacteria > Bacillota > Clostridia > Christensenellales > Aristaeellaceae > Aristaeella. The sequence goes on along the minus strand of JAKSQH010000038.1, from coordinate 12,448 downwards.
AAGGGCACTGGTCATCCGGCGCCTTTTCTGATAGAATGCTGTGAGAAAGATATGTGTTTACAGGCAGGGGTGACGGCATGAAGCAGAAACAGACCGGCGGGAATATGAACGCGCGGAAGGGTCCGCTGCACCGGAAAAAGAAATCCGTATCCGGCGCGGATGTGCTTCCGGCCGGGGTGACGCCGAATAGTGAGAAAGCTGCCGATCTGACGGTGAAGGCGGTGCCGGCCGAACCTGCCGTACGGCCGCGGAGAATCATCCGGCCGGACTATCCGGAAGAGGAAATGACGCTGGAAATGCTGGACCGGTACGGGACGCCGCCCGATGAGAAGGAACAACCCGCGAAAAAGACAAAACCCGCCGGCTGCGCGCGGATCAACCTGGAAAGCGGCATGCCGACGGTTGATGAGGCGCTGTTCCGCATGAATACGGAGCTGCATACGGCAAAGCAGCGCGGATGCCGCGCCGCGAAGCTGATCCACGGATACGGAAGCAGCGGCACCGGAGGCAGGATCCGCATCGGCGTGCGGAAGGAACTGGAAGCGATGAAAAAACGCAGACAGATCAGGGATTTTATACCGGGAGAGGAATTCGGCCCCTTCGGATACGGCGGTCATCCGGTGCCCGGCAGCGTTCCGGACATGACAAAGGACCCGGACTACGGCAACGGAAATCAGGGGATCACAATCGTGATCCTGTAAATGATGTTCTAATCCTTCCTTAATTGAAATATACAGACATTTTCTGTATAATGACCGGTGTAAAGAAACGGTCACGTGAGGGTTGAGTATGGGGTTGTTTCATCCGCTGAAAGAACAGTACGCCGGGTTGCAGACGGCGATGAGAGGCAGGAAATTCATCACGTTTACGCAGGCCGCGGCGGCGATGGGCATTACCGCCGGCGGGGTGCCGAAGGCGATACGCAAAATGGAGGATAAAGGCCTGCTTGTAACAGGTATCCTGTATCGCGACGAAGAGCTTGAGCTGGTTGTGAGCGAGGAAAAATACGCGGAATACGCCGCGTGTATGTACCTGACGGACCGGATTCAGCACAGGATTATCAGCGCGCGGAAACATACGGAGGAGTATACGGCGCGCGTAAACCGGAGCATCGCGGCGGAAAAGGCGAAGGATGTCGGCCGGGCACTGTCAAATATCGCGCAGGGGTTTCTGGAAGGCAAGAAGTTCAGTACCGTGCTCCGCAAGAGCGGGGATATCCTTGCCCGGAAGGTTGACGGTGATGAGAACGGCCAGTGTGATATCGCAGATATACTGAACCGGCTGTATGAGTATACCGCGAAATTGCAGGACAACATTGAAGCCCGCCCGGACAACGATTACGAACCGGCCCTGCAAGCGTTTCTCACCGCGCTGGATGACGCGCTGACGGAATGGAACCGGTATATCGGAAAGATCAGTGAATACGACGACGCGTGGAATACCGTAAGGAAAGCCGCGCGCGGGCTTGAGGAGTACTTTGTTCCGAAGTATCCGGAAATACTGGACCTGTCGCTGAAAACCGCGGCGGCGAATAATCCGGATGATATCAGTGAAGGACTGCGTGAATGTATACTGTATCTTGCAGGAGCTGAACGGCAGATTGCCGACGCGCGGGTGAAAGCGTCCGTCGGGCGGATCAGGGGAAATCTGGAAGAACTGCTCAGCATGGCCGGAGGTACCGGAAACACAATGAACTATACAGATGAGCGGGCACTGAAGAACACGCTTATGCCGATGCTGAAGTCATTGCTTGAAAAGTATATCCGGTACGAAAAGAACGCGCTTGCCAAAGGACTGTCAGCCGAGGCGTATAATCCGGATGAGCTGCTTCACCTGCTGGAGGACGAAATGCCGCGCGCGCTGGAAAAGATCCGGAGCGGACTGCGGCAGAACGCCGCCTGGGAAATGGAGGATGAGGTATCGGCGTTGAGGAAAAAGCTGGAGATGGACGGGTTGATTTGACAGGGTAAGGGTTTCAGCCATCCATTGGTAGCTTTATTATGTTAATTACTGACAACAGGAAAGGACGGAGAATACCATGAAAAAGTATACCCGGATCGTTTTGGCCTGCATGCTGTGCCTGCTGATGACACTGACGGCTGTTACCGCTTCCGCCGCGCAGACCGGCTACTATGATGACTGTTACAACATGATTCACATTACCGACGCCGTGAACGGCAGGCTGACGATGAAAATGGCGACACGGACCGGCCCGTCCACCCGGTTTACGGAACCGGGAACCTTCTTTAAGGCCGGTGAGACCGTGCGGTGCATCTCCCAGACGAAGGATGATGGCGGTGTTGTGTGGGTACAGGTGGAGTTTACGTACCGCGGCGCTCTGATGCGGGCGTATACGGGTCTGAAACGCCTGAATGTGGATACATCAAAGCTGGTATGGGAAAACGATTACCGGAAATTCGAGTCCATTGACTGCTGCATACCCTGGGATACGCAGTACGGCTATACGGGACCCGGTTATCAGTATGCCCGCTGCGATTTCAAAGTGTACGCGCAGGAACAGTACTATGTGATCGCCGAGGAGAACGGCTGGTTCCAGCTGCAGACGCAGGATCTCCAGTCCGGGATGATCCGCTGCTGGGTTCCGATGGGTAATGTAATGTATTGACCGGCAGCGGGAACGGCGCCGGAATGAAACATGAAGGAGCACGGAGATGAAGAGAAAACTGACGGTTGCCGTGATCGCGGTTGTTGCAGCGGCACTGCTTGCCCTGGGCGGGTATATTACGATACAGCGCATAAAGGCGAACAGGCGGGCGGAAACCGTGAACAACGGGACCGGAACAGTGATTGTTACAGGGACTGTGGGAGAAGAACAGAATTGAAAAAAACGCAGATCCGGATTGCCGGGTCTGCGTTTTTGTAAGGGTTATTACCGGATGAAGGGTCAGATGAGGTTTTCCGGGTTGACAGGCAGGCTGTGCACACGGATGCCGGACGCGTTGTAAACGGCTTCCGTAATGGCGGGCGCGGTCGCGTTGATGGCAACCTCACCGATGGACTTGGCACCGAAGGGACCGGTTTCCTCATAGCTGGGACAGAAATCAACGGTGATTTCCGGAATATCCAGCCGTGTGGGCATGCCGTAAGTGAGCAGGGAATGCTCATGGAGCCGCCCGTTTTCACCTACGGCCGCGCGCTCCGTAAGCGCCATACCGAGCGCCTGCATGGCGGCACCTTCCGCCTGCACGCGGGCCAGCGCTGTATTGATCACGGTGCCGCAGTCGATCACATTCACGAGCCTGGTCACGCGTACTCTGCCCGTGCCGGGATCAAGCTCGATTTCAGCCATGCTGACGATGAACGGGGGCGGGGAGACTTTGCCGGAGTGGCTTTCCGTAGCCTGAAGCATCACGGACTGGCCGCTCTGGGTATGCAGGCTGATTTCACGCAGCGATACGGTGCGCCCGCCGGCGGATACGCCGCTGCCGTCCAGCGTCATTTCACCGGCGTCCGGGCCGAGCAGCGCGCCGGCGGCAGTGAGGATTTTTGCCTTCAGCGCGGCGCAGGCCTTCACAACGGCATTGCCTGTGACATAGGTTGTGGAGGAAGCGTATGAACCCGTGTCATAAGGCGAGTGGTCCGTGTCCACGGCAGCGGTGTGCACCCTGTCAACAGAGCAGCCGAGCGCTTCGGCGGCGATCTGCGCGAGAATGGTATCACAGCCTGTACCCATATCCGCGGCACCGATTTCAAGAATGTATGAGCCGTCCTCCACAAGGCGTACTGTGGCGGTGGCCGTATCCACAAAGGCAATACCGCTGCCCTGCATCGCCGCGGCGATGCCGCCCGCGCGGATCATGCCGTCCGGCATGACACGGCGCTTCGCGTTCTCTTTCCAGCCGAACAGTTCATCCGCCCGGTTCAGGCAATCAATAAACCGGCAGCTTTCCGTGACCTCACCGTTGTCATAGATACCCATGACATCGCCTTCACGCAGCAGATTGATCCGCCTGATTTCAATCGGGTCGATACCGATCTGCCGGGCAAGCTCATTCACGGTGCTTTCCACGGCGAAAGCGCCCTGTGTGACGCCGAAGCCGCGATAGGCACCCGCGGGTACGGTGTTTGTATAGACAACGGTACCTTCAAAATAAATATCCTTCGCGTAGCGGTATATGGAGGTGGGCTGCCGTCCGCTGAGCTGGATCGTGGTCGGCCCATGCTCGCCGTAAGCGCCCGTATTACTCAGCACACGGTGATCAATGGCCAGAATGTGCCCCTCGCTGTCGGCACCGACACGGACGGTGATTTCCATTTCATGCCGCGGGCTGCCTGCCTCGAAGATTTCCTGACGGGTGTACTGCAGCATGCAGGGGCGGCCGGTTGCTTTCGCCGCGGCCGCGGCGTAGATTTCGCTGACCGCCGTCTGTTTCGCGCCGAAGCCGCCGCCGACGCGCGGCTTGATCACGCGCACGTTACGCAGCGGAATCTGCAGGGCGGTGGAAACAATGCGGCGCACATGGAAGGGAATCTGTGTGCTGGAAACCACGGTCATCCGGCCGAAGGAGTCCGTATAGGCGCCGGTGGTGTAAGGCTCCATGAAGCACTGGCTGACCTGCCCCGTGTGATAGGTGCCTTCCGCGACATAGGCGCATTCCTTCAGCTTCGCTTCCGCGTCGCCGACACGGTCAATTTCATGCGCGCAGAGGTTGCGTTTCGCGTCCGCGCCGAAATCCGCGACCGTACGCCAGTCGCTTTCCGGATGGACAAGAATCGGGTTATCCAGCGCGGCACGGGCATCCAGCAGCGGCTCTTTCACACGGTAGGTAACGCGGATCAGCTTCAGCGCTTTATCCGCCGCGGCGGGTGTTTCGGCAGCGACAATCGCGACCGGATCACCGACATAGCGGACGGTGCTGTCCAGCAGCTTCCGGTCATACGGGCTCCACTCCGGAACCGCCTGCCCGGCGATGGTGAAGCGGATATCCGGCACATCGCGCCAGGTGAGGACGCAGGCAACGCCCGGTACCTTCAGCGCGGCGGAAGTGTCAATACCGGTAATATCCGCGAAGGCGTGCGGGGAACGCAGCAGGCGCACGGTCAGCGCGTCCTGCTGAAAAATGTCCGCGGTGTATACGGGCTTGCCCGTCAGCAGGGCAAACGCGTCTTTTTTACGCACGGGGCGTGAGATCTGTTTCATACTTCCGCCGCCTCCCTGCCGGTATTTTTCAGCCATGCAGCTACAGCACGGTGCTGTGACGCGAAGCCGGTACACCGGCACAGATTGCCGGCCAGGTATGTACGGACGTTCTCTTCCGTAAAGTCCGTCAGTTCACGCTTCATGGCAAGCACATTCATGACAAAGCCGGGGTTGCAGAAGCCGCACTGGTCCGCGCCTTCATCCGCCATATACGCGGCGAAGCTTTCAGCCTCCTCTGTCAGTGCTTCCAGGGTGGTGATCTCCTGCCCGTCCGCGCGCGGCGCGGGATAGGCGCAGGAAAGGGTGGGCTTGCCGTTGACCCACACGGTGCAGCAGCCGCAGTTGGCGGTATCGCAGGAGCATTTGACGCTCATGACGCCGCAGCGGCGAAGCACGGACAGCAGGTTTTCGTCCGGCGCGGTTTCAGCGTGTACGGTTTTGCCGTTCAGCACAAATGTGATGTTCATGCCTGTGTCTCCTTTCCCGTAATTTCACCGGCGCAGCGCGCGAACAGAACGCCGGCCACATGACGCCGGTAGGCTTCGGACGCGGCGCGGTTTGTGCCGTAGGTCAGGCGCGTCAGCTCCGCCGCCAGACTTTCGGGCGCCTCGCCGGGGCCGCCGATAAGCTCCGCGCGCATCGGCCGGGCTCCGATCGCGGCATATAAAGCGCTTCCGCGCGCGGCAACCGCGCAGGTGAGCACCGGCACGCTGCCGGCTGTGTTCCGCAACGCGCGGTACGCGACGCGCACCTCCTGCTTCGGTATACGGACGCCGCGGATCAGTTCCCCCGCGGGAGCAAGACGGGCGTATTCCGCAAGCGGGATCTCCTTCTCCGGATAAAGCAGCACGGCGGCGTTCAGCGGCAGGAGCGCGGTCAGCAGGTCACTGAAGCCGGCACGCATGTAAAGACTGCCGCCGACGGTTGCCGCGTTGCGGAACTGCACACCGACAATAGCACGGAACGCGTCGGCAAACAGATTTCCGGTCATCGCGTTGAGCCCCGGATGGGTCTCCAGCATATGAAGCGTGACAGACGCGCCGATGAGATAAGCGTCATCTGTTTCCTCAATCTGATCCCAGCCGAGGTTTTTCAGGTCGATCATTGTGCCGCCTGTACGGCGGGACATGCGCAGCCAGAGATTGCCCGCGGCGATACGGTTATTCCGTTTGCCGAGAAGCGCGATCACCTCATCCGGAGACGCGGGTGCCGCGTAGGAACTGAATAACATAGAAAACTCCCCCTGTACTGTATCTTTATCCTGTCAGCACGCGGGCTGATGAAAAACAGTTTACCGGATGAACAGCTCCCCGCCGACATGAGAAACACGCATTTCGGTGTCGTACAGACGGGAAAGACTGTCTCCGGTCATGATGCCGGCGGTTTCTCCGCTTGAGAGGACGGTGCCGGCTTTCAGCAACAATACATCTGTCGCATAACGCGCAGCGTATTCCGGACGGTGGGTGGACAGAATGACCGTATGCCCCTGCTCCGCCAGCATCGCGGCGGCGGAGAGAACACGCCCGGCGTGCGCGGGATCAAGCGAAGCGTCCGGCTCATCCATGAGCAGAACATCGCTTTGCTGGCACAGTGCCCTGGCGATCAGCGCCAGCTGACGCTCACCGCCGCTGAGGGTTCTGACAGGCCTGTTTTCAAGCGCCTCCAGTGAAAGCAGGCGGATCGCGCCGCTCGCGGCTTCCCGCTGGCGCGGACCGGGTACGCCTGTGAGGGACAGCGTGCGTACGGAGCCGAGCGTCACAAAGTCACGCAGTGTAAGGCCGGAGTGCCGCGCGCCCTGCTGCGGTATGTAAGCGACTTTTTTCGCCAGCGCGGCCGGGGACAGCGTACGGAGATCCGTGCCGTTATACAGGATGCTGCCGGTATACTTCGGACAGAACCCGAGGATGCACCTGAAAAGCGTTGTTTTACCGGCACCGTTGGGACCGAGCACCGCGGTGACACGCCCCTCCGGAAAGACCTCGCTGACATTACTGAGCGCCTGAACGCCGCCCGGAAACGTGAATGAAACATTTCGCAGCTCCGTCATTCCGCGTACCTCCCTCTCAGATAAAGCACAAGGAATAACGGCGCGCCGATCGCGGCCGTAAGGATACCGAGCGGAATCTCAGCGGCCAGCAATGTGCGGCTGACATTATCCGCCAGCAGCAGGAAGAGCCCGCCGGCGAGCATGGTGCACGGAAGCAGCGTACGGGTATCCGAACCTGTAAGCGCGCGGCAGAGGTTGGGAATAAACAGCCCGACCCAGCCGATAACACCGCATACGCTGACGGACGCCGCGGTGAGCAGCGCGGCGGCAAGCATGCAGACAAAGCGCAGCAGCCGGACGCGGGTGCCGAGGGAGGCGGCTTCGTCATCGTCCAGATCCAGCAGATTCAGCCTGTAACGGATCAGTAGCAGAAACACGGAAACAGGCAGAATCACCGCGGCGATGCCGGCCGCGCCGGAAACCCGTATACCGGACAGGCTGCCCATGAGCCAGTATGTGATGGCCGGAAGACGGTTGCTTTCATCCGCCAGAAGCTTGACGCACGAAACAGCACCGCTGAAAAGGCTGCCGGTCACCAGACCAGTAAGGATCAGCGCGACGGTGCCGCGGCCGCGCCGGCTGCCTGACGCCAGAAGGACCGGGATCACTGACACCAGCCCGGTGACGAACCCGCTGACCGTGACCGCGCCGGCGCTCCAGCCGGCCAGCAGCCCCAGCGCGGCACCGAAGGAAGCACCGGATGAAGTGCCGAGCAGGTCCGGTGTCGCCATGGGATGATGAAACACCAACTGAAACAGCAACCCTGCCGTTGACAGCGCCGCGCCTGACAATACGGCGGCGCAGACGCGGGGCAGACGGATCAGACTGACAATATCCGCGGCCGGACCGCTTCGCGCCGGCGCGAAGAGCGCCTCAGCGACAGCGGCGGGGCTCAGCGGGTAACGCCCCATACACAGTGACAGGAGCATCGCGGGCAGCAGCACGGCCGCGAGACAGACGGACAGACGGCGGCCGCGGCGCGAAAGATCCGCCGCTCTGTCAGCTCTGCTTTTCATCGATGTCTGTCAGCTCCTTTCCGTCCGGAACATGATACAGCGCGATATCCTCCGGATGCGCGCGGAGCACCTGCCGTCCGCCGGTGTCCCCGCGCAGGGCAAGAAGCTCCGGGAAATAACGCCTGTCAAAAATGACCGGGTTGCCCGGAACGCCTCCGGACTCGCACCGGAGAATGCCGTGACCGCATGATTGCCAGGCGCGCAGGAAACCGCGGATTGTTTCCTCTTTCAGATAAGGCTGATCCGCCGCGAAGAACGCCGCGGGCGCGCCGTCATCCGGAAGGGACAGGATACCGGCACGGACGGATGAGGCGATGCCTTCCGCGGCGGCGGGATTCGGCACGGCCTGAATGCCCGGCGGCACCGGCAGCGTGCCGCGGGTTACCAGACGCGCCGTGCACAGCCCTTCACACGAAAGACGGAGCAGAATGTCCGCCGTATGGCGGTACATGGGGATACCGCCGATCAGCTCCGCCAGTTTATCCGAACCGTAACGGACGGAGAAGCCCGCGGCAAGCAGAACGCAGTGGATCATCGGTTTGTTCCTTTCAGCTTTACGGGGCGGGCGCGAGACCGAGTATCTCAGCGTCCGTTTCAATGCCGTATACAGTACGGTAAAAATCCACGGCATCCGCGAGCAGGCTTTCACCGCTGTACAGGTCCGGATGTGTCAGACTGCACAGAAACGCGGCGCCGAGCACGGAGGAAGGGGTGGGGTAATCCCAGGATTCCGGTCCTTCCGGCATGGTATATACGCGCCTTTCACGCACCGCGCGCAGGGAGGCGAACTGCTCATTGTCCGTAAAGGCTTCCGGACCGTAACCCGCGCCGGATACGATGACAATGATCTCCGGATCCCACAGAAGAAGCTGCTCCGGGCTTACGGTGACCTTGGAGGCGTTTTCGATTTCACCGGCGACATTGACGCCGCCGGCAAGCGTGATCAGATGATCCTGATAAAGCCCGGCGGGATAGGTCATCAGGGGATCACTTTCCGCCGCCATATACACAGACACGCGTTCCGCCCCGTTCAGCCTTTCCGCCAGCGCGTCCGTGACCGCGTCGCACTTCGCGAGCAGGGATTCCGCTTCGTCGGCTTTACCTGAAACGGCACCCAGCATACGGACACAGGAACGGAATCCGTTTTCATCCTCGGGGCTGACAAGCAGGGCGGGGATGCCGAACTCAGCCAGGCTGTCCGCGGCGTCGACCAGCTTCATCGGCAGAATGACCGCGTCCGGCTGAAGAACCAGAACGGATTCAAGGTTGACTTCCTTGCCGGAACCGACAGCGGGCAGGCTGATCAGCTCCGGCGCGGCAAGCTTATACAGACCGCGGGTATCCGCCTTTTTTTCAAGCCCCGCGATCTGCCCGCGACAGCCCAGCGCCAGCAGTGCCGCGGTGGAAATGTAATAGCAGGAAACAAAACGTTCAGCCGGCTTTTCAAGCGTAACCGTACGCCCGGCGGCGTCGGTCACGGTAATCTCCGCCGACGCGGAGATACCGGTCAGCAGTAACAGAAGAGCCAGAAACAACGCGATTATCTTTTTCATGCAGCGCCCCCGGAAATACTTTTTTCCATTATACATGCAGCGGGGAAATAACTCAAGTGGCACGCGAACCGCGGATCGGGTCCGCCTGTATTAAAAAATCCTCTGCCGTGTCTGATCCGACCCGGCAGAGGAGATGTTTTGTTTTTACTTTTTGAGGTCAGTCAGGAAACGTTCGCCGAGGCCGTATTTCTCAATCACAAAGTCCATATCCTTGTCACCGCGGCCGGACAGGTTGACCAGAATGCTGCCGTTGCGGTGCTCCTTCGCGTAACGGATGGCGTAAGCCACGGCGTGGCTGCTTTCCACCGCCGGGATGATGCCTTCCAGACGGCTCAGCTTATAGAAGGCTTCCATGGCTTCCTCGTCGTCCACGGATACATACTGAATACGGCCGACATCATGCAGGAACGCGTGTTCCGGACCGACGGAAGGATAATCCAGGCCGCTGGCAATGGAGTAAACCGCGGCGGCTTCGCCCTTGTCGTCCTTCAGCATCAGGCTCTTGAAGCCGTGCATGATGCCTTCCTCACCCTTACCGATGGAGCAGGCGTGGTCACCGTATCCGCTGCCGCGGCCGAGCGGCTCGACGCCGTAGATATCCACCGGATCACCCAGGAACGGGATAAACATACCGGCCGCGTTGGAACCGCCGCCCACACAGGCGGTAACGGCATCCGGCATATTGCCGGTCATGGCCTTGAACTGCTCACGCGCTTCAATGCCGACGACGGACTGGAAATCGCGCACCATTTTGGGGAAGGGATGCGGGCCGACCACTGTGCCGATGCAGTAGATGGCGTCCTTGTATTCGTTCATGTAGGCTTCGAAAGCGGCGTCAACGGCTTCCTTCAGCGTTTTGTTGCCTTTGGTGACGGGAATGACACGTGCGCCCAGCAGCTTCATGCGGGTAACGTTCGGCGCCTGTTTGGCGATATCCACTTCACCCATGTATACATCGCACTCCATGCCGAAGTAGGCCGCGGCGGTCGCGATCGCGACGCCGTGCTGGCCGGCACCGGTTTCGGCGATCAGCTTTTTCTTGCCCATGTATTTGGCGAGCAGACCTTCACCCATGCAGTGATTGATTTTATGCGCGCCGGAATGATTCAGATCCTCACGCTTGAGGTAAATCTGGCAGCGGCCGAAAAAGTTGCTCAGCCGTTCACAGTGGTATACGGGCGTCGGACGGCCCTGAAAATCGCGGCGGATTTCACGCAACTCATTGATGAACCGGGTGGAATGGGCGATGGTTTCATAAGCGTCATCAATCTCGCGGAAGGCGGGAACGAGTTCATCCGGAATGAATGATCCGCCGTAGGGACCGAAATAGCCGTCTTCGCTCGGGTAGTCCTTCAGATACCTGTCAAAATCGCGGTAAGTCATTTTTTCCATGGGGATACCTCCTTTATCGGATCAAAGTGAAATAAAAACGCCTCAGTCATCAAAGACTGAGGCGGTAGATTACCGTGGTGCCACTCAGATTCGCCCGCGGGGGCGCGCTTATCCACATACAGCGTGATATGTGCCGCAATGATAACGGTGCGATGCCGTTCCCGCATACTGACTGTTCCGCGGGACCCTCGGAAGGCCATTCGGCCCGGCGCTCCGTACCGCGGTTCCACTCTCCGCGGCTCCCTGTGACGTATCTTCCGGGATTACTCCTCTTCCTCAACGGTTTATATTCGGTTGCGATTATCATATGCAACACGTGTTTTCATGTCAAGCGCTTTTTTTGTTCGGCTGCTGTTTTTTGGAAAGAAGACGCCGTTCCGCTTTACGCGTCAAACAGCGACAGCTGGAGCTGCCTGCGCGGGAACGCGTTCATATACGCGAAAACCTTATCCCCGTCATACATCATGCCGGTGCGCTCGCATGTTTCAGCCAGCAGCGCGGTCAGCTTTTCCGTGTTCGGCGACGGACACTCGTACGCGTTGCCGAAGGCGGCGCAGTACCGCTGCTTCATACCGGGGAAATGCGTGTCCAGCGCGCGGTAGAAATATTCCCGGTCCCCGTCCCGCAGGGTTACGCCGAAACCGAATGTGATCAGCCCCTTTACACCGGCATCCGAACACATGGACAGCAGTGAACGCAGGTTTTCCTCCGTATCGTTGATGAAGGGCAGAATCGGGGTGAGCCAGACAACCGTCGGTATTCCGCGGTCACGGAATTGCTTCAACGCGTTTACACGCTCGCTTGTGACGGACACATTCGGTTCAATCAGGCGGCACAGACTGTCATCCGCCGTCGTCAGTGTGAACTGAACCACGCATTTCGCCTTCCGGTTGATGGAATCCAGCAGATCGATATCCCGGAGAATGCGGGCGGACTTGGTCTGAATCGCCAGCCCGAAGCCGTAGCGGTCTATCACTTCCAGACAGTCGCGCGTGAGATGCAGTTTCTCTTCCAGATGCAGGTAAGGATCACACATGGCGCCGGTGCCGATCATGCATTTTTCACGTTTGGACCGCAGCGCCTTTTCCAGCAGCTCAGCTGCATTGCGCTTGACCTCGATATCCTCAAAAGGGTGCGAGAAATTGTAGCATGTGCTGCGCGCGTCACAGTAGATGCAGCCGTGCGAGCATCCGCGGTACATATTCATGCCGTTACGCGCGGACAGGATGCCTTTCGCGTCAACAAAATGCATACCGGACCTCCTTTTCAGGTATATGTT
>JAKSQH010000037.1 GCA_024404245.1 Clostridia bacterium | reverse complement strand
TGGAGCGGGTGATGGGAATCGAACCCACGTTACCAGCTTGGAAGGCTGGAGCTCTGCCATTGAGCTACACCCGCGTGTGGAGCGGTAGACGGGATTCGGACCCGCGACATCCACCTTGGCAAGGTGGCACTCTACCACTGAGCTACTACCGCACGTTCCACTTATGGGATCCTGATGAATGCGGACGAAGAGACTCGAACTCTTACGCCTAAGGCACCGGAACCTAAATCCGGCGCGTCTGCCATTCCGCCACGCCCGCAGGGCAGATGGGAGTGACCCATTGGAGATTCGAACTCCAGACACCTTGATTAAAAGTCAAGTGCTCTGCCTACTGAGCTAATGGGTCATAAAATGCTGGGGTGGCAGGGCTCGAACCTACGAATGCGGGAGTCAAAGTCCCGTGCCTTACCACTTGGCTACACCCCAACGTAGGTAATCTGCCATCGAACGCCGCGAACAGGGAAAATGGGGTGAGTAGTGGGACTCGAACCCACGGTCTCCAGAGCCACAATCTGGCGCGTTAACCAACTACGCTATACCCACCATAGTACCTGGCGCGCCTGGAGGGGCTCGAACCCCCGGCCCACGGCTTAGAAGGCCGTTGCTCTATCCAACTGAGCTACAGGCGCAAGCCTCAGAACCGGTCACTCCAAAGGGCTTTGGCGCACGGCGGAGAGCATCGCTTTCCGCTGACAGGAATGAATTATATCATCTCCTTCCCGCGTTGTCAACCGTTATTTATATCAATTTCGCACCTTCATCTTGCAACAGATGTCAGCGAAAGTTATAATATTCTTCGACCCGGAGGTGATCATCATGGTTGAGGAAATCAGGCTCGGTGATGTCATAAAAACAAGGAAACCGCATCCCTGCGGAAGTGACGAGTGGACCGTCATCCGCACCGGCGCGGATATCAAGATACGCTGCGCCAGATGCGGCCGCATCGTTATGCTCGATCGCGAAACATATCTTAAGCGGAAAAAAGCGGTGCTGGTCCGCGGTCCGGAACCGGTCACGCCCGCGGCGGACTGATCGGGGTATCGCGGTGTTTGCACGCTTTGCTTGCAAAGTATGTCCGTATTATGGTAAAATATTCAGACATCCGCAATTGTTTTCCTTTATTTATTGCAAAGGTCGGTGATCTGCATGCGTAAATGCGCGGTTATTATTCTGTTGATACTGACAATCGGGCTTTTTGCCTGTGCCTCAGCGGATACCGCTTATTCCTTTGAAGATATTTTTTCAACGGTCTCCCTGTCGGACAATTATATCGTTCTGACGCCGGACAACCTTTCCGCTCATACGGAATGGCTTGAAAAGAAAGATCTGGATCAGGAAGCGCTGCTCGCGGACTGGGCGGAGCGCGGTGTTCTGCTGCAGGCGTGGACGCAGGAAGGCGATGCCTGTGCCGAAATCAGCGCCCTGCAGGATGAAGACGCGGCCAAGTATTTCGATGTCGATCAGCAGACAACGCAGATGCGCACCTCCTACCGCCTTACCTACGCGAAGGGTGACGCGTTCAAGGCACTCGGCTACAAAGCATCCGTCTGTGAATGGAAAAAGACAAAGGCCGGCCGTTTCCTGCAGATCAAATATTCGCGCAGTTACAACGGTGAATCCTACAAGGGATATATGCGCCGCACAATCCGTAACGGATGGTCGATTGTCATTGATTACCGTGTATATGACCGCGCGACGGTCCGTAAGGATCAGACAAACGCGGATAACATCATGAACGCCTGGGTGTTTTCAAAAACAGAAAAAATGCCCGAAGCAACGGTCGGCGATCTGATCTTTACCTCGGAGCCTCCGGCTGAAACGATTTCCGGAAAATTCTCGGTTGAAGGCACATGCTATCCGGGTGCCGTGCTGACCGGCGTAGCAATGCGTATGTCCAGCAACGATATCGTCCGTGTTGAGGAAACCGCCGATAAAAAAGGCCGCTTCAAGATGAATGTAAGTCTCCCCGCCCAGGGAATCTGGCTGCTCACCGTAACGGTTGAAAACAACGGTACGGAGATCGCTTATAAGGTATTTGAAACAACAAACTACTCCTCCACGCTTCTGCCTGTTAACTGGACAAGCCCCGTGCCCGATCAGCTCTATTCCGACCAGACCGTCATCTCAGGCAAAACAACCACCCACGTTACCGTGCAGTGCATTGTGGAAGGGCCGTCCGTCAACTATACAAAGCAAATCAAAACGAATAATAAAGGTACTTTCTCCTTTAAGGTTCCTACCGCCAACGAAGGCGACTATAAAGTAACGGTCGTGCTTTCAAAGAAAAAGTTTGACACCCGCCGTTTCACCTATACCGCGAACCGCACGCTGACCGTTGAGGATAAAAAGGACCGTATTCGTGACGAAGCGGTGAAGCCCGCGTATAATACGCTGAAGTCCAAGGTCACGGGATATACCGGCAAATACATGGTCTACAATGCTTATATCACTGATATTGAGGTTTCCGGTGAAGAAACGATTATCTTCGCAGCCCTGAAGAGCAGCGCGAAAAAAGGTTATTCACAGAAGATCGTTATCGTGTGTGACGAAGAACCGAACTTTAAAATCGATTCACAGCACAAGTTCTACGGCAAATGCACCGGCACCTATCAGGTGCAGAGTGAAGATTCCACCGAGCTTCTTCCCTGCTTTGACCTGATGTTCTGGGAAAACTGATTGCCTGTTTACTGAAAAAGGACGCCTCATCAGCGTCCTTTTTTGTATTTGCATAAATCCGCGAGCGGGCATTCATCACACAGCGGATGCTGTGCCTTGCAGATTCTTCTGCCGTGCCATATAAGCCAGTGATGAGCCCTGCCCCACTTTTCTTTCGGTATGATACGGGTAACCTGTTTCTCGGTTTCCTCCACTGTGTCAGCCGCGCACAATCCCAGCCTGTTGGTCACTCGGAAAACATGTGTATCCACGGCAAAAGCCGGTATACCGAAAGCGTTGTACAATACAACATTGGCGGTTTTTCTGCCGACACCCGGCAGTTTCGTCAGCTCCTCCATTGTCGCCGGCACCTGACCGCCGTATCGTTCGGTGATCATCTTGCACGCGGCAATAATGTTTTTTGCCTTGTTCCGGAAGCCGCAGCTTTTCACAAGCGGATACAGCTCGTCTTCGGTCGCCTCCGCCATCGCTCTCGCGTCCGGATACCTCGCGAACACTTCCGGTGTTACCTTGTTCACCTGTTTGTCCGTGCACTGGGCTGACAGGATTGTCGCCACAAGCAGCTCATAGGCATCGGAGAATACAAGCTCCGCTTTTGCCTCAGGGTATGTCTGTTCCAGAATTTCGAGTATTGCTGTTTTTCTTTCTTTGGGTGTCATTTACATTCCCGCTCTTTTCAATGCTTTCACAACAGGAGGAAGAACAAGCGACATCACAATCGCCGTGCCGATTCCCGTAAACAGACGGATCACAAAGTCACCGAATACATATGCTTTGCTGTAGTAGCCGAAAATGACGCTGTCCAGCCAGGTGATTCCCGTATTGGCAAGAGTTGTCACAACAGCGGCCGCGACCAGCAGAATCACAAACGCCACAGGCCTTTCCCAGGGTTCTTTAACTGTGTTCCTGCTTTTAATCACCCGGCAGCCGAACGCGACAATCAGTCCGCGGATAATCGGCGGAAGAAGCCAGAGCGGCGTTGTAACCGTAAGTCCCCAGCTCAGCAGCTGATGAATGAGTTCACCGAGACCCGCGGCAACAGTACTTTCCATTGGGCCGTACATAACAGCGAGGATCAGAATCGGCAGGCTGGCCAGCGTAACAGTGATATTCCCGATGCGAATCGTCAGGTACATTGTCAGCACAAAATAGAGTGCCGCGAATACAGCGACAAGGCACAAGCGTTTCGTAGTCATTTTACCCATAACAAAAAACCTCCTTCTTCATCCTGTCAGACAGATGATTCGCAGAGGCTTCCTGCCGGAAAAGCAGCGGGATGCGCGTCTTTTACCGCACGGATACTCCGTTTCGTTCCATGACAACTCCCCGTTCATGAACACTTAACGCAAAAGACGCTACTCTGCCTTTACGAATCGTATGACGTTGTAAAATTACTTCGCGATGATATATCCCTTGCGGCACAGCAGTTCCGCGGTCAGAATTCCGCCGCCGGCGGCACCGCGGATCGTGTTGTGGCTCAGGCACACAAAGCGCCAGTCAAAGATGCGGTCTTCACGCAGCCGGCCGATACTGATTCCGAAACCGTTCTGGAAGTCACGGTCGAGCCGCGTCTGCGGGCGCGACGGATCTTCAAAGTACTGCAGGAAGGGCTTCGGCGCGTTGGGCAGTTCCAGCTCCTGCGCCACAGTCGTGTAGTTTGCCCACCGCTCCAGAATCTGTTCTTTGGTCACTTTCTTTTTGAAGCTGACGGATACGGCGGCCATATGTCCGTCACTGCAGGCGACACGCAGGCACTGCGCGCTGATCACCGGCAGCTTCGCGTTCACAATTACCTTACCGTTGCCGTGGTCTTCAAGCGTTCCCCACAGCTTCAGCGGTTCCTGTTCGCTCTTCTCATCTTCACCGCCGATATACGGGATCACATTATCAATAATTTCCGGGAAGGATTTGAATGTTTTGCCTGCTCCGCTGATCGCCTGATAGGTACATACGCTTACTTTTTCAGGCTCAAAGTCCATCAGAGGGGTCAGTGCGGGCACATAGCTCTGAATTGAGCAGTTGGGTTTCACCGCGATAAAGCCGCGCTTGCAGCCGAGGCGTTTGCGCTGCGCTTCAATGGCTTCCAGATGGGACGCGTTGATCTCCGGCACCACCATGGGCACATCTTCAAGGCCGCGGCAGGCGCTGTTATTGCTGACAACGGGGATTTCATGCTTCGCGTAGTTTTCTTCCAGCGCGCGGGTTTCTTCCTTTGACATAACAACCGCGCAGAAAACAAAATCCACTTTTTCACCGATCGCGTCAACATCCGCGGCATCCATAACAACCATATCCGCGATGTTATCGGGAATCGGCCAGTCAAAAGCCCATCTGTCGCCAACCGCTTCACGGTAGGTCTTACCTGCACTGCGGGCGGAAGCCGCGACGCAGGTTACTTTGAACCACGGATGATCCTTCAGAAGTGAGATGAACCGCTGACCGACCATACCGGTCGCGCCGATGATACCAACACGATACTGCATAGTAAACCCCTCCAGTCACCCTGCTTCATCGAGCCTCCGGGTTGCATGTAGTATATCGGACAGCATCCTGCAAGTCAATCAAAGTACACTCAAAATGCAGCCACCAGCACACTTTGTCCGGGGATAACCAGTTTCTTTCCGTCACAAACAGCCTGCCCTCCGAAGCGGTATAACTCCCCTGCCGGAACAATCGCGCAATCACACTCATTTGTCTGTGCTGACGGATTGATTGCCACCAGTATACGTTCATCCCCGTTTTTGCGTACATAAACCAGCGGATATCCGCTGTTAATCATTTCCGGAAGGCCGTCCGCCTGCAGCGCCGGATGCGCCATGCGCAAGGCGATCAGACGTTTGATTTCATTCCGCAGTGAATTCGGATCCGCCATCTGTGACGCAGCGTCCGGCCGGTCCGCGGCGTCATCCTGCCTGATATACAGTCTGCTTTCGTCCGCGGTGCTGAATCCGGCGTTTTTGCTATGATCCCACTGCATCGGTGAACGGGATCCGGTCCGTCCGTATCCGCCTTCAACGGAAGCGATTCCCTCAATATAGCGCATCCCGATTTCATCACCGTAATAGATAAACGGAGCGCCGGGCATAGTCAGCAGGAAAGCAAACGCGATTTTCAGTTCATCGCCGTGCAGTCTGCGTGCCAGCCTGTCCGTATCATGGTTGCCGGATATAAGGCAGATCAGTCCTTTGTTTCCGCTCAGCTCCGATGCCTCCAGATACCGTTTCATAAATGCGGCCGCGTTTCCTTTTCCTTCAGCGGAAAAGTACGGATGTTCCGCCCGGAAAAGATCCGTATAGTTGCTCAGTCCGCCGTTCAGGGTAAAGTCCATATGGAACCCGCCCGTAATGCTGTGTTCCGGCTGATCCCATTCGGCAATCATTGCCGCTTCCGGATATTCCGTGTCGAGCATTTCGCGTATTTCAGTCCACAGCGCCATGGTTCCCTTGTGTTCCGGATCGTTCTTCACAGGGCACGCGGCCATATCCACACGGTATCCGTCAATACCCATGTCCAGCCAGAAACGCATGATATTTTTCAGTTCCTTCACGGTTTCACGCGGGCCTTCGGCATCCGCCGGCTGTTCCCACGGTCTCCGTACTTCATAAAAGCCGTAATTCAGTGCCGGCTGATGGCTGAAAAAGCTGACAATTGCCGATCCGTCCCTTTCGGAATATCCGCGCAGGGCGTTCAGCCCGTCCGTATCATGCCAGATGCAGTCAGTCCAGATAAATCTGTCTGTATACTGATTGCGTTCATGCTTTGATGACGCTACAAACCACGGATGCGTCACCGCCGTATGGCACGGCACAAGATCCAGGAAAAGATGCATTCCCCGTTCGTGGCACGCGGCAATCAGCTGTTTCATGTCCTCATTGGTCCCGTATCTCGGTGCCACCCGGTAATAATCCTCAACATCATATCCGGCGTCTCCGAACGGTGAAACAAAGCACGGGTTCAGCCAGAGCGCGTTGCACCCCAGTTCCTTTATATAGTCCAGTTTCGCGATAATGCCCTGCAGATCTCCGATTCCGTCCCCGTTTGTATCCATAAAGCTCTGCGGGTAAATCTCATAAAAAACAGCGGTTTTGAGCCAATCGGGATATTTCTTCATGAATATGCCTCCGTTCCTGTCATTCATTCGCCGCGTTTCAACTGTCGCGGCCCAGTATATCATTCAGTTCCCACAGGTTCCGGATCCTGTAATCGATACGCGTTTCCGGATCCGGGCCGGCATAATCCGGCGCATACCAGCAGGTATCAATGCCGGCATTCACACCGCCCCGGATATCGCTGGTCAGTGAGTCGCCGATAATCAGCACCTGTGAACGGTCCGGGTGTCCGAGCTGTTCAAACACATAATCAAAGAATTCTTTATTCGGTTTTTCCGCGCCGATATCTTCCGAAATAAAAACGCGGTCAAACACTTTATCCAGTCCGGAAGCCGACAGCTTCTTACGCTGTGCTGTCTTCGTCCCGTTTGTTACCGCGCACAGGGTATACTTCCCCTTCAGCGCGTTCAGCAGTTCAAACGCGTGGTCACGGAAAACAACGGTGTCACCGAGGGCAATCTGGTAGTCGTCATTGAATGCCTCCGCCTTTTCAACCGGCAGATTCATTTCACGGAAGAATTCCCTGAAACGGCCGACCAGGATCTGCGGTTTGGTCATTTCGTTCCGTTCCAGCGCCTCCCAGTATTCTATGTTGATCCGGCTGTACCGCGCCACATTCTCATCGGTGCATTCACCGAAACCGTAGCGGATAAAAAGCGCCTTGACAGCCGCTTTCTCGGCAGCCAGAAAATCCAGCACCGTTCCGTCAACATCAAAAAGCAGATAAATGTATTGTTTCATCGGTATTCTCCGTGTTTGCGGGCATTGTCATCATGGCGGTCCGAAGGCTGCTTCCGATGCCTGATCAGCACCTTGCTTTCAGTGCTTTATACACTTCCTTCTGCACAGGCAGCCTTTCCCACCGTTTGTAGCACGCCGCGTATTCTTTGTATATTCTGAGCGCCGCCTCATCGGAAAGGAGCGGTATCATACGCAGTATGTGGCGTTCCTCGGCGAACAGCATCAATTGCGCGGCTACAGGATACACGTTGTTTTTCCCCTGTGAAAAAAGGAACCGCACGGCTTCTTCCGTTTCTTCGGAAGACGGATTACGCGCTACAATTTCATCGACGGCCCCGCTGACTTCAGTGTCAAACACTTTATGACACGGATCGTCCTTGATTGAGTGTCCGATGCCGAACAGACCTTCTCCCGGTTTGTATTTTTTCGCGCATTCATCCAGATTCACCCTGTATTGGTCATATACCTGCCGCAAAACAAGAACCGCGCTGTACATATCAGTTATAATCCTCCGTGTTTTGTCATCATCTGCCTCTGTTTGCGTAAACAAAAAGCAAATAAACAGTTATCTCTTCCGCCGCGCTTGCGCGAGGCCGTTACCAGTTGCGGAAATGCAGTACGGACGGATCGATGTGCTTCAGATCTCCCGCTCCCGTCATGCTCATTGTGTAGCACAGGTCACGCACAATTCCCGTCAGCGTTTCGCACACGCCTTCCGCGCCCTTTTCCTTCAGCGGTCCCATAATCGGCCGGCCGATACAGCAGGCATTCGCGCCGAAAGCGATACAGCGGAAAATATCCTGTCCGTTCTGCAGGCTGCAGTCAACAAACACCGGCAGTTCATCTCCCACGGCTTTCCGGATCTCCGGCAGCATCATAAGCGGCGGCACACTGCAGTTCAGCCTTCCGTTGTGATGGCTGATTACAATTCCGCTCACGCCGGCGTTTACACATTTCACGGCATCCTGTACACTCAGAACACCCTTCACAATAAAGGGCAGTGACGTTGAAGCCGCCAGTTGAGCGATCTCCTCAGCGGTGATCGGCGCCATCGTTTCACCGTCCACGATATCATATACGCTTTCACGGTTAAACGCGTGGTCAATATCAATACCCACAGCCATAGCGCCATGTGCTTCCGCGTTTCTGATCCGTCTCCATATCATCTCACGGTCACGGTACGTCTTGATAATCTTGATCACGGACGCGCCCGTATCCGTCATACGCGCCAGTTCATCCTCGCTGCCCATCCCTGTAAAGCACGGCAGATTGGCCATCTTCGCTCCTTCGGCCATCATCACCATACCGTCACGGCCTTCCTCAAGGCCGCAGAATTTGCTCAGATGCGAAAGAGCGGCAGTTGCTGCGGGGCCGGCAAATTTTCTTCCGAACAGCCGTACGGACGGGTCTGCCGCCACGGAATCGATATGCCTCACTTCAAAAAGCCATCTGTCAAGATAATCTCTTGTAATCTGATCCGAAACTGTCATCCGTTCCATAGCTGCCTCCGCGTCACTGGAAACTCAGTCCGTTTTCACGGGCAAGGTTCTTCAGGTATTCTGTGGAATACACATAGTCTTCATGCTTCTCCAGGTGTTCCGTATACATCGGAATATCCGGATCAAGCCGGTTTGCCTGTTTCAGAACGCGCACAAGATCAAGGGTACCTTCTCCCACCCTCTTCTCCGCTACGGCAAAAGGCAGAATATAGTCATCCACTTTGCAGTCCTTGATATGAATCGACCGGATACGCGGTCCGAGTTTTTCAAAGCACTCGTCAATCAATTCCGCGGAATCACGGTATCTTTCCAGTGAATTGATCATATTGCAGAAGTCAAGATGAACGGCAAAAGCCTCCCGGTCAACATCCCTGATCAGTTCCAGATAACTGTCCGGGCTGTCCGGCAGCATCCAGGGCATCGGTTCCAGGGAATAGCAGGCGGTTGACGGCTTCACCGCGTCAATGATGCGTCTTGTCTGTTCAATAATCAGTTCACGTGTTTCCCTGCTGTAATTATCCGGGTGATAACCGTCCCAAACGTTTCCGCGTGATCCGCTGATGTTCACACAGCAGTTCGCGCCTACATACTCCGCCAGCTCCAGCTGACGCACGGAATACTCAACAATCTTTTCCCGTTCTTCGGGATCCGGCAGCATCAGGTTCTTCCATACGCCCACTTCACCGATTACAAGCCCGTTGTCATAGATCCTGTCCCTCAGTTCCCTGATCAGCGCGCGCGGCGCGTTGCAATCCACCGGAAAAATGACCGCGCTGTATCCCAGTTCAAGCACCGCGTTCATCCATTCTTCCGCGGTTTTCCATTCTTTCATCACAGAACCGCCAAGCCGCATACAATCATTTCCTTTCTGAAAATCAGTTTATCGGATAATACAGATAATGTAATCCATACTTTCGCGTTTTACGCGGCATCCCTCGTCCGGACCTTCTCCGACATAAGGCACATTCAAAATCAAAAGCCCGGATAAACAGATGCTTTCCGGACTTTTTGAAATTTTCTGTTTACGGCTGTTTATTTCATCTGATCCGATTCTTCCTGCTGTTCGTTCTCTTTGTTGTCATCGCGCGCTTTCCACAGCCTTACGGAGTAAACAACCAGTCCGATGGCAGCCAGAGCAAAAAGAACCGCGAACAGAACAGCAACCGCGGGCGGCATTGTTGTATCGGGATCATTTCTTCCCTGAAAAAGGCTGTAAGCCATATAGCCCATATACAATGCAGCTACGGTCATCACGCTCGATCTTGTTCTTCCGTTCATCATCAACATCCACCTTTTTAAAAAGGTCCCGTGACAAACGCCGCGGGACCCTTTTTCAATTGCCGTAGCTTATTTCTTGCGCTTGTGGCTCAGAATATCAAACACAACAGCCGCGAGAAGCACAAAGCCCTTTACAACGCTCTGATAGTTAGCGTCAAGGCTGATCAGGCTCATGCCGAGGTTGATGATACCGATCAGCGTCGCGCCGATCACCATATCAAGCACGGTACCCGAACCGCCGCTGGCGGAAACACCGCCGACCACGCACGCGGAAATCGCGTCCATTTCAAAGTTGTTGCCGATAAACGAGTTAGCCGACTGTGAACGTGAAATAACCGTCATTGTGGCGATACTTGTCAGAACAGCCATGTTCAGATAAGCGATGAACATGATCCGGCGGGTATTTACACCGGACAGACGCGCCGCTTCGATATTGCCGCCGACCACGTAGAAATGACGTCCGATCGTTGTTCTGCTTGTAATGAAATTATAGGTCAGCACAATGCCTACAACCCACAGCAGGGATGTGGGAATACCGCCGCCGAGAGCAAGTTTGGTCATCAGCAGCAGGATAACCGCGCATCCGATACCGCACTTGACATATGTTTTGCCAATTGATTCAACCTCGTAGCCTTTCTTTACGCGGTTCTTTCTGTTGACGAGGATCACGGTAACAATAACCGCCGCCGCGACAATACCCGCGATAAAGCACGGCCAGTTCATTTCCCCTTCTTTGGTGGGGAAAATGCGTCCGTAAAACACATCGCGGAATTCAACCGGAATCGGGGAAAGAGAACTGGTTGCAGAATTGTTCTGTAAAATGGAGGTACCGAGTCCGCGGAACGCGAGGTAACCGGCCAGAGTGGCAATCCACGGCGGAATATGCACATACGCGATCAGCCAGCCGAGCAATGTTCCGTAAGCGATACCGATCGCCAGCATCAGCAGGATCGAAACACCGGCGCTTACACCCTTCAGAACCATGAATATGCCGCCGAGGGCACCCAGAAGGCACACAAACGAACCGCAGCTCAGGTCAATATTACCGCCGGTCAGCATACACATCAGCATGCCTGTTCCGATAATATAAACGTACGTG
Source organism: Clostridia bacterium (assembly GCA_024404245.1). Classification (GTDB taxonomy): domain Bacteria; phylum Bacillota; class Clostridia; order Christensenellales; family Aristaeellaceae; genus Aristaeella. Next base: position 12,141 of record JAKSQH010000037.1, on the reverse strand, counting down.
TTTTGATTGACCAGCTCGGTAAAGCTTGAGGATCTGAAAATACCGCCTTTGGTCAGAATCAGGAAGAAGATATATACGATAACCAGAATATACAGCATCGTGTCCTTTTTGAATGACTCAAGAAGGATCGCCCCTATGTTTTTTGTCCGGGAAACAGATTCGTTTGCGCGATCTGTCGATGTACGTTTGATATCACTCATCTTCATATTCTCCTGTCTGTATCACCGTTTTTGTCTCTTGGACAGAACATCAAACATAACGGCTGCCATAAGAACAAGGCCTTTTACGACTTTCAGCATATTCTTGTCCGAGCTGATAATGCCGATACTCATGCCCTTGTTGATAACACCCATCAGCGTGGCGCCGATGATCATTCCGGAGACCTTGCCGGTTCCGCCGTACGCGGACGCGCCGCCGACAAAGCAGGCCGCGATGGCATCCATTTCATAGCCGACGCCGTATGTGGGGTCTATACCTTTGGCCTTGCCGGCTGTCAGGATACCGGCCAGGCCGGCCAGGAAGCCCATCACTGAATACGCGAACCAGTAAACATTGTGTGTTTTCACACCGGAAAGAGCCGTTGCTTTTTCATTTCCGCCCACAGCATACAGGTGGCGGCCGATCGCGGTCTTTTCAGTAACATACGTGAAGATCGCCAGAATCAGTCCGATCCACAGCAGCACCATGGGGAATCCCCTGTAACTGCTCAGTTTGAAGCTGACCCACAGAATCAGCGCGGTAATCAGCACCATGGAAATGATCTGGCCGGTAACGGACTGACTGATGCCGAGCTTCTTCTGCTGCATAATCTTCCGTACCTTCAGGGTAACAAAAACGATTACCGCGATAATACCGATCAGCATACAGGTCAGGTTGAACTTATCGATTGTACCTTCACCGATCAGCCTTGTCATGAACTCATTCTGACTGCTGAATGTATTCGCAAGCCCCGGGCATTTGTCCCTGATGACGTCCGGAATATAGCTGGTCTTGCCGGTTCCGAATACATCCAGGAACACCTGGTCCTTGATTCTGGCTGTTTCACCTTTCAGCACAACGTTGGAGAATCCGCGGAACGCGTACATGCCGGCAAGGGTCGCGATAAACGCGGGAACCTTCACTTTGGCAATCCAGAAGCCCTGGAAAGCACCGATCGCCAGTCCGATCAGCAGCATGATGAGCACTGCCAGCCATACGTTCATGCCGCCCGCCATCAGTGTCGCGCCGATTGCGGCGGTGAAGCACGCCACCGAGCCTACGGAAAGGTCGATATTACCGCCGGTCAGGATACACAGCAGCATACCGGTCGCCAGCACAAATACATAAGCGTTGTCAGCAATCAGGCTGTTGATGTTGGACGGAAGCAGAATCAGGCCTTCCTTGCCCTGCCAGAAATTGAAGATGATCACAATGACAACAAGCGCGATTGTCATTGTGTATTTCTGAAAGAAAGCACCGACCTTATACTTTTCCATAAACTCCGTCAGTGTGTTTTTCAGGCTCCGCTGCGAAGCTTTGCTCACTGTATTACTCATTGTCGTGTTTCCTTTCCGACGCAAGAATTGCCTCCATGATGTTTTCCTGTGTGGCATCCTCGGTCTTCATTTCCTTGATGATCTTCGCTTCGTTCATGATATATATGCGGTCGCTCATGCCCAATACCTCCGGCAATTCAGAGGAAATCAGGATAACGCATTTACCGGCGGCTGCCAGTTCATTGATGATGCAATAAATCTCGTATTTCGCGCCTACATCGATACCGCGCGTCGGTTCATCCAGCATCAGGATATCCGGCTCGGCAAACATCCACTTGGCCAGCAGCACCTTCTGCTGGTTTCCGCCGGAAAGGTTGCCCACCAGCTGTTCAACGGACGGTGTCTTGATTAGCAGCTTGTCACGGTATTCCTCGGCAACCGCGTACTCTTTATCCGCGTCAATGACCGATTTGTTGGAAATCGCCTGCAGGTTTGCCAGCGAGGTATTGACCTTTACGGACTGTGAAAGCACAAGTCCGTTTCCCTTCCTGTCTTCCGTTACATACGCGATCTTCTGCTTTATGGCATCAGACGCGTTTTTGCCCATTTTAATCGGTTTGCCGTTCAGATACAGTTCACCGGAGAAGTTGGTACCGTAACTGTGTCCGAAAATGCTCATAGCCAGCTCCGTGCGTCCGGCACCCATCAGGCCGTAGATGCCGACCACTTCGCCCTTGCGCACATACATCGAAACATCGTCAACAACTTTCCGTTCAACATACTGCGGATGATGAACCGTCCAGTTTTTGATTTCCATTTCAACATCGCCGATTTTCACACCTTCACGCTTCGGGAAGCGGTTGGTGAGTTCACGGCCGACCATGCCTTTGATAATTCTTGCTTCACTTACGCGTTCGGCGCCGCGGTTATCGATGGTTTCAATCGTCGCGCCGTCACGCAGTACCGTTATCTTATCCGCGACATATGCCACTTCATTCAGCTTATGGGTAATGATGATCATCGTCATTCCCTGCTTTTTGAAGTTCAGCATCAAATCAAGCAATGCGCGGGAATCTTCCTCATTCAGCGAAGATGTCGGTTCGTCAAGAATCAGCAGCCTCGCGTTCTTTGCCAGTGCTTTGGCAATTTCAACCAGCTGCTGCTTGCCTGTACCGATGTTCTTGACCTGTACTTTCGAGCTTTCTTCCAGGCCGACCATCTTCAGATATTTATCGGCTTCAAAATACGTTTTGTTCCAGTTGATGGCGAACTTATGTCCCTGTTCATTGCCCAGATACATATTTTCGCCGATCGTCATTTCCGGAATCAGCGCCAGTTCCTGATGGATAATAACGATTCCTTTTTTCTCAGAGTCCTTAATCTGCGTAAATTTGCAGACCTGACCGTCATAAATGACGTCGCCCTCGTATGAACCGTAGGGATGTATTCCGCTCAGCACCTTCATCAGGGTGGATTTCCCCGCGCCGTTTTCACCGACGAGAGCGTGTATTTCTCCCTCTTCCACTTGGAAATTTACATTCTTTAAAGCCTTGACACCCGGGAATTCCTTGGTGATATTCTTCATTTCAAGCAGAATCTTGGGCATGTTAATCCTCCAGCTTTCATGACAAATGGATTCAGGACCGGAATTTAAGAAAAGGAGGTGCGGGCAGGATTCCCGCTCGCACCTCCCTGGTTAGGATAACTTACTGAAGCTGATCAGCGGTGTAGTAGCCGGATTCGATCAGGATCGTCTCGTAGTTGGTGGCATCGGCGAACACAGGCTCGCACAGGAAGGAAGGAACAGTGATAACGTTGTTGTTGTAGGTGGTGGTGTCGTTGACGTCAACTTCTTCGTTGTTGAGGATCTGACCGACCATCTTAACAACCTGAGCAGCCAGGGTGCGGGTGTCCTTGAAAACGGACATGCTCTGCTTGCCGGCGATCATGTTGATGGTGTTGGCGATATCGCAGTCCTGACCGGTGATGATGGGCCAATCGGCTTCATAAGCGTCTTCCAGAGCGTTTTCTACGCCCAGAGCGGTGGAGTCGTTGGAGCAAACCCAGGCATCAATCTTGGAGCCGTCAGCATAGTAGGAAGCGAGAATGCTGCTGGCACGGTCCTGAGCGACTTCGGTCTTCCAGGTGGGGGTAGCAACATCAGCGAATTCAACCTGAGCAGACTTCACGATCACTTTGCCGCTCTCGATGTAGGGCTTCAGCAGATCCATAGCGCCGTTGTAGAAGAACAGGGCGTTGTTGTCGCCGGGGTCGCCGCCGGTAATTTCGAAGTAGAAGGGGCCTTCAGCATTGTCGAGGTCCAGAGCATTGATAACATAGGTGCCCTGCACAACGCCAACCTTGTAGTTGTCGAAAGTGGCATAGTAGGAAACAGCGTCGGAGTCCATCAGCAGACGGTCATAAGCGATGACCGGGATTCCCTTTTCCTTGGCCAGATCCAGAGCGGATCCCAGGGAGGAACCTTCGATAGCGGAGATAACCAGCACGTTGCAGCCATTGTTGATCATGTTGGTTACCTGGTTCAGCTGCTGCTGCACGTCATTGGCGGCATACTGCAGATCAACTTCATAACCGGCTTCGGTGAACTTAGCCTGCATGTTCTCGCCGTCCTGGATCCAGCGCTGCAGATCCTTGGTGGGCATGGAGATGCCGACTTTGCCTTCCGCGAAGGCACTGATGCTTACGCAAACCATCAGAACGACCAGGAGAAGGGAAATAACCTTTTTCATACGGGTACCACTCCTTTAATTTTTTCATGGGATTTCTCCCACATGTTACATGTATACTATCACGCGGATTCGTTCATGTCAACATAAACCGTCGCTTTCTTCCCGAATTTTGCAACTTGTACGTACATTCCGTAAAGGCTTGAAACATAACGATTTTCGGTATTCCTTTCTCTCTCCTGCCTTCAGATCCCGGTGTCACCCGAACAAAAAAAGTTCAATCTTGACATTTCACATGCACGGTGATATATTTATGCCGTTCATATGAACGTTTGTTCATATGTTCATATAAGGAGGTATTGAAGTTTGCACACCGTTTGTGAAAATGTCACCGTGAACGACACCGCAATCCGCGCGCTGCAGCGGGAGCTGCCGGAAGACGCCTGCTTTGAAAAAAGCGCGAATCTCTTCAAGGCGCTGAGTGACCCTTCCCGCGCGAAAATCATCTGGGCGCTGAACCGTGAGGAGCTGTGCGTCCATAACCTCACGGCTCTGCTGGGTATGTCGCAGTCATCCGTTTCGCATCAGCTTTCCGGGCTGAGGGCCGCCGGGATCGTCACCGCGAGGAAAAGCGGAAAAGAAGTATATTACACGCTCGCCGATCATCACATCCGCGAAATATTCGAAGCGGGCTTTGAGCACGCGAAGGAGTAGCATATGGAACCGGAAGTCAAAAAGAACCTGACACGCGTGATTGTCGCGTCATTACTGCTGATTGCCGCGTGGCTCACCGACCGGGCGCTCAGTCTCCCCCTCCGGGGCAGGTTGCTTCTGTATATCGTTCCCTGGCTTGTTGCCGGCAGCGATGTTATAAAGGAAGCCGCCGAGAACATCATTCACGGCAGTCTCTTTGATGAAAATCTGCTCATGGTTGTCGCCACTGTAGGCGCGCTGTGCATCGGATTCCTGCCGGACGCGGAACCGGAGTTCGCCGAGGCGGTGTTTGTGATGCTGTTCTTTAAAGTCGGTGAACTGTTTGAAGAGCTTGCTGAGGGAAAGAGCCGCGAAGCGATCTCGCAGCTGACGGATATCAGGCCCGACACCGCTGTTGTTGAACGGAACGGCGAGCTTGTCACCGTCAGTCCGCGGGATATCGTGCCCGGTGAAATCATCGTCATCAGGCCGGGCGACAGGGTTCCCATGGACGGCATTGTCGTTGAAGGCGCGTCAAGTCTTGATACATCGGCACTGACGGGTGAAAGCGTTCCGAGAGGGATCGACGCCGAAGACGATGTAATGTCCGGCTGCATCAACCTCACCGGTGTGCTCCGCGTCAGAGTGACCAGAAGCTTCGGTGAATCCACAGCGTCCAGGATACTGGAACTTGTGGAGAATGCCGCCGAAAGCAAATCAAAAAGCGAGTCTTTCATTACGGGATTCGCCCGTTACTATACGCCGGCTGTGGTGTTCTGCGCGCTGCTGCTCGCGTTTCTGCCGCCGCTGTTCTCCGGTGATTTTGCCGGCAGCTTTGCCGTATGGCTGCGGCGCGCGCTCACATTCCTGGTCATATCCTGTCCGTGCGCCCTGGTTATTTCCGTTCCGCTGACCTTTTTCGGCGGCATCGGCGGCGCCTCCCGCCGCGGCATTCTTGTTAAAGGCGCTTCTTATCTTGAATCACTCTCCCGTACCGGTACCGTTGTTTTTGACAAAACAGGCACCCTCACCGAAGGTGTATTCGAGGTCACCGCTGTCCATCCGGAACACCGCGATGAAAAGCATCTGCTGCATCTGGCCGCGCACGCCGAACGTTTTTCCACGCATCCGATCGCTTTGTCTCTTCGCCGCGCGTATCCGGATGAGGCCGACGACTGCACCGTAACCGATGTCACGGAATCCTCCGGGCTGGGTGTCCGCGCCTGTGTCAACGGAGATATTGTATGCGTCGGTAATTCGATGCTGATGGATTCCGAAGGCGTACCGTGGATTCCCTGTGAAGCCGCGGGTACCGTCATTCACGTTTCGGTGAACGGAGAATATGCCGGGCACATCGTGATATCCGACCGGATAAAGACCGATGCCGTGCAGGCTGTATCATCTCTCAAAGCAGCCGGAGTCATGAAAACCGTTATGCTGACCGGAGATCATCCGGACACCGCGAAGGCTGTGGCGGACCGTCTCGGTATTGATGAATATCATGCCGAACTGCTTCCGGAGAACAAGGTAAATGAACTGGAACGTCTGCTTTCAGAGAAAGCCGGCGGTGAATCACTGATCTTCGTCGGTGACGGCCTGAATGACGCGCCGGTGCTCACCCGCGCGGATATCGGGCTTGCCATGGGCGCGCTCGGTTCTGCGGCCGCGATTGAAGCCGCGGATATCGTGCTGATGGATGATAAGCCTTCAAAGGTTGCCGACGCGATCGGAATCGCGCGCCGTACCGTCAGGATCGCCCGTCAGAATATCATTTTCGCGCTCGCCGTAAAGCTGGCGGTGCTGATCCTTGCCGCTTTCGGCGCGGCTCCCATGGGGCTGGCGGTTTTCGCGGATGTCGGCGTTACGGTTCTGGCAATCCTCAACGCGTCCAGAGCGCTCCGTATCTGAGCAGGCTCTGCAGTGTTAAACTGCGACTATTGAGCTTGCCCGGAATCGCAAAGCCCTTTGGTCCGCCCGCAGGCCGAAACCCTTACAATGTTTCCGTGCAACTTTTTCTAATGCAAAAATTCCGTATTGTGATATACTGTCATTCGCGTTTTTAATTCAACACCGTCACGTCATCCGCCGTCTCGGTTGTTCAGGAGGACCTATGATTACTCTCAGACAGTTCTTTGGGTTTGATACAGATCCGCGTGTTCCGGAAGGCTGGCTGTCATGGCAGCAGCTTACCTATGTAACCTGTATTGTCCTGATTACCGTTCTTCTTGCTGTGATTCTCGGAAAGCGTTACCGCAAAAGAACCGAAGCGGAAAAGCGCGTTCCCCTTCGGGTAGCCGCCGTCCTGATGCTCGCGTCGGAGATTGCGAAAATCACAATCGTCTGTATCCGTTACAATGATCCCTGGCAGTTCCGCAGCATGCTGCCGTTATTTCTCTGCAGCATCATCTTTTTCTCACTGCCTGTTGCGGCATTCGGAAAAGGAAGAATTTCCAGATCCGCAATGTGTTTCACCTTTGTTTACGGAATGCTTTGCTGCCTTGCCGGCACTTATCTTGCAGCCAATATTTATCAGAACTCCCCGATATTCAGCTACGAACCCATGGCCAGTAATTTCGCCCACTGTGTAGCCGGTTTCGCGGCAGTTTATATCGGTGTCAGCGGTCTGGTAAAGCGTGAACCCGGCGATCTTGCAATCATGTCCCTCATGCTCGGTATCTTTGAGGCGCTTGCGCTTACTGCGGATCTGCTTCAGGCCGGCACGGGATATGAGCATAACTATATGTTTTTCACGCGTCCGGACGGAACGCCCTTCACTGTCCTTATGAACTTGGCCGGCGGCATACAGCCGCTCTATACCGTTCTTGTCGCGGCTGTATATTTTGTTTATCTGTACCTTTTCCTGTTCATCATGAAAAAGCTTTCGCGCCGTCATTCATAACAGAGCATAATCACAAATAATTGCAACTGCTTATCCTGATCGAGACGGTCATAGAGTAACTTAACATATGTTTCCATATTCGTATCCTCCCCGTATTACCATTCTCTTTATAAAAATGCGGCAATCGTACTGTTTTTATACGCCGGGTCGTCTGTAACTTCCCGTATCACTTTTACCTGTTCGGGGATCAGGACTTCTTCCAGCATATCGGTCAGTTCAACCTCAAGGATCGCCTTGTCATTCCAGAAAGGATAGATGTCGATCTCGTAGTATTTTCCATTTTGCGTCAGGCAGTAGCGATTCTTTCGGATCGGACGTTTGGTTGGATCAGCCTCCATCAATCGAGTAAGGTATTCATCTTTCGTCAGACGACGCTCGATCTCTACGCGTTCTAAAGAAGTAATGGTTTTCTTGCATGTTTCATAATAGGTATAATGGCCATTTGCACCTCTTTGACGTATACGCACCTCGTTTCCATCCCGTGTGTTGAGATACGTCTGAATGATCTCGACCTTACAGCAGTTGGGCAATGATTCCAGAAGGTGAACATCCGGATATTCAATCAGGTATTTACGTTCGATTTCTCTGGGAACAGGCTCACCAAGAAATGCCGCGATCTCGGCAACCAAGTGCTTCATTTTCCCTTCAAAGTCAGTTTCATTTCCAATCACTCGCAAATGCGGATGGCCTGTCCATGCTGCTATCAATTTATCGTCCAGGGCAGCTGCCTGCTCCACGGTTTCGGTACGGGCAGTGTTGTTAGCAGTTGTATAATACTTTTCAGCTCCTTTTGCGGCAGTTACCAAATGGAACACAGCATCATATTCGTCCCGGAGTTCGACCTCATTTGTACCCGTATATTGCAGGGCAAGAGCAAATTCGGCATCGTTCATATAGGCCTTATTGTCCAGTGCCCCGCGGTCACATACGATCAGAACCTTGTCTGATTTCATAGACTTTGCTGCGTATTCAAACACTTTTTCTTTCTCGATCTGCAGTTTCAACTGGCATTTCTGATATTCATCGTTGGACGCGCAAGTCCAAGGTGCCACGCCGCCGGATATGAGTTCTGTAGCCGTTTCAGGGACAAACAGTACAGTATAGCCTCTTGTTGAAAATGCATTCTGAATCCAGGTCATGCCTGTGCTTTTCCCTGCACATGGGCCGCCGGTGATCACAATTTTGCTGATAGACACTCTGTGTACCTCCTCACGATGATTAAGTAACTCTTCAACCGGCATATTCCAAAGGACGGCGAGCTTCTGCAGTACAGATGTCCGTGGCTTTGCAGATCCAGTCTCCCATTTTGATACAGCTTTGCCGCTTACACCAATCTGCGCAGCAAGTTCATTCTGAGAGACATTATGCTTCATCCGCAAAGAATAAAAATAATTGCCGAATTCATAATCATTCAAGCTGCTCCCTCCTTGGCTTTATGATACTACAGTGAATCTTTTTGTGCAACAGAAGTACTATCGAATACCAGTAGAATGAACGCGTTCTCATAGAATCCGGTCTTATATCCGGAAACGACATTTTCTCGTGTGCAGCACTTCAGGCCGCAGCCTGCGCCGATTCATCCAACAAGGGGCGCAAGCACCCTGCTCGCAGGGTAATCTCATCGCTGTTGGCGCATGGTTTTAGCCACAAGCGCAAAAAAGAACCCGACCACAAAAGTGATCGGATTCTTTGAAAGCAATATCTGTACTTCCGAAACTCAGCGCTTGCTGAACTGGGGAGCACGACGGGCAGTCTTCAGGCCGTACTCTGTGGGGAAAATGCACCGTCTGCATGCGGATGAATGATTATACAGGGCAAGAAAGGAGGAGGGATACGGGTGTGATGGATGGGGCGTCAGAGTGTCTTTCATCAGTTCCTCAAACAGCCAATCGGCACAACCATCACGCCATCAGCGCGCTGATAAGCAAAATCACCCACGCCGGTAAGGACCATCAGGAAAGAAGGTGCTTTCATCTTCGTTGTGTCGATCTTTTTGCTGAGAGCATGCAGGCTTGCAGCTCCTTCGTCGATGAGTCGCTGTCCGCCTAACTTGATTTCGGTGAGGCCATAGGAGCCGTTTCGCAGATGAACGACGGCATCACATTTCAGGCCATCCTTATCACGATAATGATACACAGAACCATCCAACGAATCGGCATATACGCGCAGATCGCGCACACACATCGTTTCAAAAAGAAGTCCCATGGTATGCAGGTCATTCACCAGGTCCTTCGGCCCGATGCCAAGCGCTGCCGTTGCAATGGACGGATCAACATAGTAGCGATTGGCAGAACTGCGAATTGCTGTTTTGGACCGCAGATTCGGGTTCCAGGCAGGCATATCCTCGATCACAAAAATCATTTTCAGCGCGTTGATATAAGATGCGACCGTCTCTTCATTGATTGAACTGTCATTGGCTGTGATGTCTGCAGCGATTACCGTATTGGGCGCCTGCGCCCCTTGGTTGCGGGCATAGGATCGCATCAGCCGCTTTACACGTTCCGTGTTCTTCTGCACACCGTCAGCACGGTTGATATCGGAACGAACAACGCCGTCATAATAGTTGATTGCCTGATCCAGCGCGATCTCGTCGCGCATGCCAATGGCCTGGGGCCATCCGCCGCGGCAAATCAGGAAAGCCAGACGATCAAGGCTCAAATCTGCATCGCCATCCGGTACTGATTGCCCGCCGAAGAGAGCACCAAGGCTCACCTCGCCGGTGGAGTCTCCGGATTCATACAGGCTCATAGGACGCATGGTCAGCCAGGAATAACGCCCTGTGCCGGAATGGGTGATCTCCTTCGCGCTTGCAGGGACAGCAGAACCCGTGAGGATAAACTGACCGGTCGCATGCCGATGATCGACCTCAAAGCGTATCGTATCCCATAGCTGCGGCGCAAGCTGCCACTCGTCAATCAGGCGAGGGGTTTCACCGCGCAGGAGGCGCTTGGGGCTTAATTCTGCCATGGACAGGTTTTGTGACTTGGTTTCCGGATCATCCATGTACAGGATGCTTTTTGCGATTTGTTCCGCCGTGGTTGTCTTTCCGCACCACTTGGGGCCTTCGATCAGGACAGCCCCCATTCCTTCAAGTTTACGTGCAAGCATTGCATCAGCAATGCGTGGACGATATTGCATCTGTATAGCCATCCCTCCGTTTCCTGATCCAGTATAACGCAGAGAGAAAGTAAACACAATCGTTTTTCCGACGATTGGCGGATCATTGTTCCGACGATTGTCGCAGCATTGCTCCGGCAATTGGTATTATCGTGATTCCAGAATTGTACCAGTTGCCAGACCGCTTCGTTATTATAGCAAAAGGAGTTTTTTGCGCTTTCTCATCGCTTAAGCTCTTTTGAACCACAGGCCTAGCCTGTGGTTTTCTGTATACAAAAAAGACCCCGATCCCATTCCTGAGATCGGAGTCCTTTGAAAGCAATATTTGTCGAAGCCAGTAATCAGCGCTTGCTGAACTGGGGAGCACGACGGGCAGCCTTCAGACCGTACTCTGTGGGGGGAAATGCACCGTCTGTATGCGGATGAATGATTATACAGAACGAGAAAGGAGGAGGGATACGGGTGTGATGGACGTGGGTGTCATGTCCCATTCCACACTACAGAAATCAGATTTGGGAGAAATAATAAAGAGGACCATCGCTTGTTCAAAAGATGGTCCTCTTAGCTATAAAGATCAGGTCTCGGACTCTGCTTCCATCTGTGCATCCACATCTTCAGAGATCTGCCGATAGGTACCGTTCAGGTTCTCCATGAACTTGAGCGTGGTGGGCTCGTCATCCATCTCATATAACTGGGCGCCAATCTTCGCCTTCCGAAGTGCCTTGTAGCAGGCGATGTTTTTTTCAGACCGCGGTCATCATCATAATCAAAGCATAGAACATACTCATTGTTCTTGATTGCTGAGACAATCTCGCCCATGGATGCATTGCGGTATTTTCTGATAATGGTCACACAAGGTAGCCATGGATGCGTATTCCGTGACTTTCAGGCCAATGGTTTCATGATTCATCAGATTACGCTCCCTTGTATGCTGTATTGATTATATCCCGAAAGAAGTCTTGTTCGGTTGGTGTAACAGCAAGCATAATAGTAACTTGCGGAAAGAGGGACAGAACAAGTTGAATGGCTTGGAGTGTGCGTCTCACAAACAAACTGTCTGCCGGTCTGCAACCAGCAAGGTAGTCAAGTACTACTACCAGCGTCATATTGCCAGGAAAGGGCAGCAGAGCAGACAGAATCGCTTTCTCATCGTTTATCCTTAGAAGATCAAGAGCAGATACCTTCCTTTTACAATCAGGGTAATCTGTAAGATCATAATCATTCGACAAGTCCCGGTACCGTTCAGCTTCAGACAATTGTATTATCTTAG